>DBGBJN010000286.1:0-3478 GCA_048449885.1 Collinsella sp. | reverse complement strand
TGCATATCTATAATTGGTATCAAATCATTTGTGCCTGGCATAGGTGTTAACAGCACACCATGTACGCTTCGGGCCGTGTGGTCGAGTTTCCGGATTGATATCAACAGCGCGCGCGACGGTGACCGGCTATGACTCGAGATTTCCTATTTTGGAGGAACCATGCTTACCCAAGCAATCCTCGTCGGCTTAGTCGGAGCGTTTGGAGGCCTCGACTACCAGCTCGGCACCCTCTACGCGTTCCGCCCCATCGTCCTGTGCCCGCTCGTGGGCCTGGTGCTGGGGGACCTGCAGACTGGTCTTGCCGTTGGCGCCAGCCTGGAGCTGCTGTTCATGGGTTCGGTTTCCATCGGCGCCTACGTGCCGCCTAACGAAACCATCGGCGGCGTGCTCGCCTGCGCGTTTGCCATTCAGCTCGGTCAGGGTACCGAGACGGCCATCGCGCTCGCCATGCCCATCGCTGTCCTTTCGCTGACGATCGGCAACATTACTAGTGCCTTGTTCACCGTGTTTGTCGATATGGCAGACAGGTTCGCCCTCAAGGGAAACCTTAAAGGCATTTACGCCGTTCATTGGGGCATGGGTCTTTGGGGCTGCCTTGAGTATTTCCTGCTGTGCGGCGGCGCCTTCTATCTGGGCTCCGATGCCATCCAGGGCCTGCTCGACTTCGTCCCGTCCTTCATCATTGATGGTTGCGGCGTTGCCGCCAACATCCTGCCGGCCATGGGCTTCGCCATGCTCGGCCGCCTGGTGCTCACCAAGCAGCTCGTGCCCTTCTACTTCCTGGGCTTCCTGCTGTGCTCCTACGCCAACGTGCCCGTCCTGGGCGTCGCCCTGATCGCCATCATCATCGGCATCGACAAGTTCGACCTGCTCGGCCTGGGCGGAGCCCAGCCCCAGCTCTCCGCGGAAGGGGATGAGGACGATGACTTCTAGTCCCGAGAACAAGATCACGCGCTCCGACCTCGTCAAGAGCGCCGTCAACGTCGGCGCCCTGGGCATGGAGTTCTCCTGGACCTACTACAAGCAGATGAACATCGCCTTCTGCCTGATGGTCGCCAACATGCTCAAGAAGATCTACGCCGGCCGCCCCGACGACTACGCCGAGGCCCTGCACCGCCACTGCGCGTTCTTCAACATCACCGTCCAGTTCGCCCCGTTCGTCGGCGGCATCGCGATGGCCATGGAGGAGAAGGTCGCCCGCGGCGAGATCGAGCCCGAGAGCGTCAACGACGTCAAGGCCGCCCTCATGGGCCCGCTGTCCGGCATCGGCGACTCCATCTTCCTGTCGACGCTGCGCGTGGTCGCCGCCGCGGTGGGCATCAGCCTGTGCCAGGCCGGCAACCCCTTCGGCCCCATCGCCTTCCTGCTCATCTACAACGTCCCCGGCTTCGCGCTGCGCATCTGGGGCGCCGTCAAGGGCTACGAGCTGGGCGTGGGCTTCCTGGACGAGGCCCAGAGGACCGGCCTCATGCAGAAGATCATGACCTGCGTGGGCATCGTGGGCGTCATGGTCGTGGGCGCCATGTGCAAGGACATGTTCTGGGCCAGCATCCCGGTGGCCATCGGCTCGGGCGAGGACGCCCAGACCCTCCAGGACATCCTGGACGGCATCATGCCCGGCATGCTCGGCATGATCGCCTTCTGGCTGTACTACTGGCTGCTGTCCAAGAAGATCAACCCCATGGTGCTGATCGTGGCCACCATGGTCGTGGGCATCATCGGCGCGTTCTTCGGCGTGCTGGCGTAAGGGCCCGGCTGCATAGATTTTCGTTGCAACCTGGGAAGGGGATGGAGCAGGCCTATGCCCTCCATCCCCTTTTTGTATAGAAGGAGTTCGTATGTTCGCGAAGGATCGCGAAGCAATGCGCCTGACGCCGGCAGAGGTCAGGCTGATTCTTATTGAGTCCCTGCAGTGGTGCGCCAACAATGCGGTCTACTTTTTGGGGCTTATCGGTGCGGCCACGTATGATCTGGCCGGCACGGCCTTTTTGGTTGCCGCCATTACGCTCGTGCGCAATCTTATGACGTCGGTGGGCAATATGGTGTCGGGCTCGGTCATCGATCGCTTTGGACCGCGCCGGACGTCGTTTGTGACGTGCGTGATTACGGCAGTGCTATCGCTTGGCGTGGGGTTAGCGCCGTTGTCTGTCCCCGGGCTTGTGTTTGCCGCGTGCGTCTTGGGACTTGCGGGCGGCTTTATCAACACCTGCACGCATGCGTTTCCGGGATACCTGGAGTCGACCACCGAGGGCCGTACCCGCGTGAACGGTCTCATGGTGTTCTACAGCAATATCGCCTATACTGCTGGCCCGCTGCTCGGTGGTGCCATCGTGAGCTGTTTTGCCACGCAATCGGTCTATCTGCTCATGGCGGGCATGATGGGTGTGGCGGCCGTGCTCTCCTTGGGCTGTCACGAGTGTGTTGCTCCCGCAAAAGGGGAGAAGCCGAAGGGCGGTATTCTGGGCGGTATGGCCGAGGGTGCGCGACTTACGTTTCGCGACCACGATCTGCGCCTCATCTTTATCTCGGGCTTTTTGGGTTTCTTTGCGTTTGGCGCGTTCGATTCGCTGGAGTCGTTGTTCTACCGCGATGTGCTCAACGTGGATATCGTCTGGCTGGGCTGGCTGTCCTCGGTCGTGGGCCTCACTTCCTCGGTGGGCGCGTTCATCCTGACCAAGCTTTCTGCTCGCCATGTCAACCTGCGATTGCTGCTCGGCGCGCTCATGGCCGTGGGCATTGGGTCCATGGTGTACGTGGGCACCGATATGCTGGGGGTCGCGATTATCGGTCAGGCGATTAACGGTCTGGCCTGGGGGTTCCTGGAGCCGCTGCAGATGATCTTGATTCAGGAGCGTGCCGACATCAAATACCTGGGGCGCATTACCGGCTTTGTGCGTTTTGGCCTGATGAGCGCCGGCGTGGTGCCGCTGCTGGCGGCTCCGTTTTTGGCGGAGGCTTTGGGCGTCCAGACGGTACTGTTTGGAGCATCGACCATTATTGCGCTGGTAGGAACGCTGTTCTTTGTCACACAAGGGAGACGCCGGGGGCGTTAGCTATACATCAAATTCTAATTTAATACCACTCACCAGAGAATTTCGACCGTTCACCGAGGATTGGAACAGATTGAAAAGTGGTATTAAAAACACGTTGGGTGTATGTCTATAATTGGTATCGAAAAGAAACGCGATGTATAGATTCGCGTGCAGGACAGAAAGGAAAAGCCATGAAGGAAACCGAGAAGATCGAGATCATGCACTTTAGCCAGGAGGGCTACGTCGAGGACGGCAAGAACGTCTATGAGACCGGCAAGAAGATGATCGAGCTCGCCGACAAGGTTGCCGACGAGGGCTACGACGCCGTGTTCCTGATGGGCGTCGGCGGCACCTGGGACGAGCTCATGCAGCTCGAGTACCTCATGAACAAGTTCGGCGACCGCGACCTCGAGGTCTACCTGATCCACGCCGCCGAGTGGAACGCC
>DBGBJN010000285.1:0-7355 GCA_048449885.1 Collinsella sp. | reverse complement strand
TCGATGGCCTCCTTGTTCTCGCGATAGATGTTGAGCGTATCACGCCAAAGCTCGGGCTGCTGAGCAATCTCGGCCGTGGTGATCTGGGCGCCGAGCTCGGTGAGCTCCTCGACACTCTTCTCGAACATTTCTAATACCTCTCTCTAGAAGTAATCCTCTGACGTGCAATTATACACTTCAGTTGGTTATCTGGTAGTAACCAGTTAAATGCAAAGAATCATCATATGGATACGATGCGAACACTAGTCGCTACGCTGGTGGTAAACCTTGTATTTAAACTGATCGGCACGAGCAACCGAGAGTGTATACTCCACAACCTCGTTTGACTCGTTATACGTAGTCCTGACCAAATCGAGCACAGGCGAGCCCTCGACAATTCCCAAAAGGTGGGCGTCGGTGGGACGGGCTATGCTCGCATAGAACTCCTCTTCGGCCACGCGTATCTTTTGCTGAAAGTCTTGCTCAATCACATCGTAAAGCGGCTTACGCTCCAGCAGCGGTCGCTTTAGGGACAGAAATTGACGAACTGGTAGATAGCTGCGTTCGACCATCATGGGCATATTGTCGGCAGAACGAAGGCGCTTAAGCTTAAAAATGCGATCACCGATACGCAATCCCATATGCTCGGCCAGATTCTTATCGGCCTCCATCTCGCAAAACTCGAGAATCGTGGTCTCGGGGTCGCGACCCATCGCGCGCATCTGCTCGGTAAAGCTGTAGGACTGCATAAGATTGGTTGCCTTTGCCGAACGGTCGGTCACAAAGGTACCGCGACCGTGCTGCCGAACCACCAGTCCTAAACGCTCTAGTTCCTGCAGAGCCAGGCGTACCGTAGTGCGCGAGAGACCATAGCGCTCCGAAAGTTCGCGCTCGGAAGGAATCATGTCACCGGCGCGATATTCATGGTCGATCTTTTCGGTCAGAATATCGACCAGCTGATCGTACAGCGGTTGCTTACGCGCTCCGATCGCCATCCTATCCTCCCTTTTGCTCGAATTCGGCTAACTACCTAGGGTGTTTAGCATTATCTGTCTGCCACACCCGAATCATCAAGAAAACAAAAGCCGCGCGCTCTTTCGAGCACGCGGCTTTTAACATACACATGGCTTAAGGGGTCGGGGTGTGAGCCGCGTAGGGACACACCCCTCAAGCTAGAGCCTTACCAGATGCTCGGCCAGAGACCAAGCGGGCCAGCGCCCAGGATGCCAAGGACGAAGAGCAGGAGAATGCCCTTGGTCGGGGTCCAGCTGTGCTTAGCGAACATGTAGTAAAGCAGCAGCGTAAGCATAAGCGGGACGAGCTTCGGGACGATGGTGTTGAGGGTGTCGGCAACAGAGAAGTTGACCGGATCCTCGGTAACGGTGCCGTAGGTCACGGACTCCATGCCGTTACCCAGATCGGTGACGCCGCACTCGACAGCGTTGCCGTCGGCATCGGAAGCGGTAAGGGCGTTGCCGTCCTTATCGGTCATGGCGATGGTACCGGCCTCAGCGGTCTCGGTATCGATGCCCTCCATACCGGTGAAGTTCTCGGCCTCCTTCTCGGAGACGATCACGGTAGTAGCGGAGAGACCACGGGTGGTGCCGTTGGGGATCTGGAGGTTAATCTGGGTGCCACCCATGGTGACGACCAGGCAACCGACGACGAAGACGCCCATGATGGAAGCGGCACGCGTGAAGGCCTGCATGTTGGCAGTCAGAGCGTCAATAGCGCTGGTGCCAAGCTTGTAGGACCAGTTCATGAGCCAGAAGCGCAGAGCGAACTGGACGACGTTGAAGATCACCAGGAAGATGATCGGTGCAGCGGCGTTGCCGTTGATGGCCATGTTGGAGGTGATGCCGGCCGTGATAGGCACGAGCGTCAGCCAGAACAGGGCGTCACCGATACCACCGAGCGGGCCCATTGCGGCGACGCGGACGGCGCGGATCGTGGGGATGTCAACCTTGTTCTGCTCGAGCGAAAGCACGATGCCCATAACAAAGGTGACAAGGAACGGGTGGGTGTTGAAGAACTCCAGGTTGTGGCTCATGGAAGCCGCGAGGTCGTTCTTGTTGGTGTGGATCTTCTCCAGACCGGGGATGATGGAGTAGAGCCAGCCAGCGGCCTGCATGCGCTCGTAGTTGAACGATGCCTGCAGGAAGCAGGAGCGCCAAGCCATCTTGTTGAGGGTCTTCTGGTCGAGCTGCGGAGCAGGAGTGAGATCCTCGTAGTGCTCCGGGATCACATACTCATTAGATGCCATCTTCGAAGTCACCTCCGTCAGAAACAGCTGCACCCTTCAGCTCGGTCTGCTGCTGGAAGTCCCAGAAAGCGATGCCGAAGCCGATGAGAGCGAGGATGAGCAGAGCAGGGGTTGCCAGCGAATCGTTGGCAACGGTGATGAGCGCGAGGCCAAAGCCCATGAGGAAGAAGCCCCACATATCGCGGTTCATCATAACCTTGAGCAGGACGGCGAAGCCGACGAAGCGCATCATGCCGCCTGCAGCGGACAGACCGGTCTGCAGCCAAGTCGGGATGGCAGAAGCGATGGTCTGGCCGATGGTAGCGCCAGCGATGAAGAACAGGGTGACGACGACAGCGAAGATCAGGCCGAGCAGAGCCATGGCGAAGTAGTTCAGGCGCTCGATGCCCTTGGTGTCCGCGTTGTGAGCCATGTTATCGGCCGTGGACATAAGCGGGGACATAAGCGTGAAGACCAGGGTAACGCCAAGCTGACCAAGCAGAGCGAACGGAATGGCGAGGCCGACTGCCGCGTTGGGCTCGAGGCCCGTGGCGATAGCGAGAATGGCTGCCATGATGCCGCCGATGACGGCGTTAGGCGGCTGAGCGCCTCCGATCGGCATGTTGCCGATCGTCATGAGCTGATAGGTACCACCCACGAGAAGACCGGTGTTGAGGTCGCCAAGGATAAGACCGATGACGGCGCCGGTGACGATGGGCTGATAGAGAGACTCGAGGAAGTCAAACTGGTCGATTGCCGCGATGAACGTGACGACGAAGACCAGAGCGATCTGGATGATCGAGTATTCCATCTTGCTCCTCCTTTCAAAATGTATGTACGCACTTTGGATTTCACGTACAGAACGTCAGGGTTTCACTCCTGACAACGTGGATCACGAGGATTACGAGAAGAGCTTGCTCGTGTCCTCAACAGGCGTGCTCGGAACGCGCCTGATCTCCAACTCCACCCCCAATTCCTGAAGCTCTTTAAACGCAGCGACATCCTCGTCGTTAACTGCGACGGAGGTGGCGACTTGGCGCTTTCCTTCCGACATGTGCATGTTGCCGATGTTTACCTTCTTTATAGGCACACCGCCCTTGACGAGCGTAAGCACGTCTTCCGGTGTTTCGGCCACGATGAAGATCTTCTGGCGCGGGCTCGCCTTGCCAATGACGTCGATGGTCTTCTGCAGAGAGAAGAAACGCGTAGCGACGCCGGCGGGAGCGGCCATCTTCATGAGGTTCTGGCGCATGGTGTTGGACGCCACGTCGTCGTTGGCGACGAGGATGAGGTTGGAGCCCAGGGTGGAGTTCCACTGGGTGGCAACCTGACCATGAACCAGTCGGTTATCGATGCGGGTAAGAAGAATGTTGGGTTCTGCCATGTTGATCAGCTTCCTTTCGTTATTTGCTGACGACAGTTACTTGATCTCCTGAATCGCGTAACGCGAAACATCTACGACGGCTCCGGATCGGACTTTGATCTGGACCTTCTCGCCTTCGATGCCTTTGACGGTTCCGTAGATACCGCCGGCGAAAAGAACCTCTTGACCCGGCTTGAGCTCGGTGTGCAGCTCCTTGAAGTACTTCTGCTTCTTCTTCATGTTGATTTGCGACCAGATGGTGTAAATCAAGCCCATGATGACAAGCAGGCCTAAAAGGGCGACCGAGGAGCTCAGGACGTTGGCTCCGAAATCGGCCATTAGATGCCGTCCTCGTCGCCGAAGATATCCTCTTCGTCGGAGCCGGCAACGGATGCGACCGTCTGGGCGGTGATGCCCGTCTGGCCAACGGTCACGGCCTGCTCGCCAAGCTCGGCGAGCGTGGCGTTGCCGCGGAGGAACAGAAGCTCAATAACCATGGGAAGGTTGGTGCCGGTCAGAACCTCGACGTTGTCGACATCCTGGGCAATCATCATCGCCTGGTTGAACGGGGTGCCACCAAGCAGGTCGGTAAAGACGAGCACGCCATCGCACTCCTCGCGCATGGCGGTAATAGCGGCGCGGAGATCCTCACCGTAGGAAGCAGCCTGGTCGCCCTCAAAAGGAACGACGGTAAAAGCGGGCTGGTCGCCAGCAACCATAGCGATAGCGCTTGCGAGGCCGGGTGCGAACTGTCCATGACCGGTAAGAATAAAGCCAACCATTCAAATTTCCCTTCCGAAGGTGTGTACGATCTGAGTCCGATGATTTTCGGAAGCCAGCGGGCGCTCGCCCTTAAAGCTTCTTAGAAAGCGTACTTTGAAGACCAGTGGTTTCTAAACTGGTAGTAACCACGTGACGTGTTGTTGTCACTATATCACCCCAGAAGAGGTCGCTTTCGTTGATTCATACGGTAAAACGTTTTTGCACCGCTCACGGTGATAAATCGACCGTTTACCGGTCGTTAACACTTCTACCTGCGGTTTTGAAACCGTTCCGAAATGCTTTGGCAAAAGATCGGATCTTTTCCTGTGTCTAAACAACGCAGGGCGGCTAAAAATAGCGTGTAGAAAAATTGCAGGTCATTGTGAAGATATGTGAATTGGTCTTTTTGACTTAATACCAGTTAGAACCAGTTTTGAGATTATCGGTGAACGGTAGTTTTCGACCGTTCACCGGTTACTTGCAATCGTTTGCAGTCGTTTTCCCAGATGAATTAGGAAAACACAATGGAGCGCTTGCGCGATCAAGGGAAGTTTTGACATTTGTCCTCATCCCCCGCGCGCCAAACTCCGACACCCAAAATGAGCCATAGCTCTCGCTATTCGTCTCACAAACATTACTTACTCTAATCTGTAATTGTTTATCGTTTATCATTAAATATGATATAAGATACAAGTATCATCCAAGACATTGGTTGGAGGAGCTATGATCCGCTGGAACGTATCCAAATCGAATGAAGCCATCGACCGTGAACAGGCAATAGCCGATCTGAGGAAGCTCACTCGCATCTGCAAATGGGCCACAATCTGCACCACCGTGGCGCTCGCTCTGGGACTTCTCGCAGTCATTGCGATTGACCTTCTACTCGTATTGCCTAGCCTCTCCCAAGGGTCGTGTCTCCAATCCGTAGAACTTCAAGGCGGCGAAGGGCCGTGCCTGGCTATCGTCGGTACCGATGCGCAGACCCCACTTATGCTCGTCGCACACGATGGTCACACTGCCATAGGGAGCCTCTTGATGACATGCCTCGCGCTTACCATCGCGCTAAGCGTGCGCAGGCTTTTCTTAAACATTGAAAAGGAAGGCAGGCCCTTTGACCTTGAATGTAACCAGACACTTCGTCGAGTAGGACATTTATTCCTTATCGGCGGCGTTGCCGTGAGGCTTCTTGGTGCCGTAATCACGGGAATGATACTCTCAGGATTTGGCGGCAGCTTTACGGATGCGTTCGCCGGCCAGTTATTCGAGCCCTCCATGCTCTTTGCGGGCCTGATTATTTGCCTGATTGCCAGCATCTTCCGCTACGGGTATATCCTGCAAAAACAAGATGACGAGTTGCTCTAGGGGGAATCCATGATTATTCTGCGGCTTGACCGCATGCTCGCCGAACGCAAGATCTCATCCAAAGAGCTTGCGGGACGCGTGGGCATCTCCCAGGTCAATATGTCACGCATTAAGACGGGCAAGGTTTCTGCCATACGTTTTTCAACTCTTGACGCGATATGCCGGGCACTCGACTGCCAACCGGGCGATGTACTGGAATATATGCCTGACGATGAAGCCGATAACCTTTTTGGACTTAAAGATTGATAGGCATAATTTAGCCACCAGCGCCTAAACGCAAATAGCCCGCTAGAACAACATCCGTTCTAGCGGGCTTATTCAGATATTTCGGTTACGCGCTCGGCAGCTCAGACAGATCTTTATGCAAACAGACCATAGATGCTGATGTTGGCCTTGGCATACAGGCCGTTAGCATACTCGGTCCACTTGGAGCTGGCGCTCGAAGCCTGCGAAGAGTACTGCTGGTAGGCGGTGTAATAGGCGGTCATGGCCTGCTTGTAGGTAGCGCTATCAGCCGTAAAGGCATCGTCAGCGAAGGCCTTAGCGTAGGTGCTATCGGCGTCCTTCCAGGTGCCCTTTTCGCTATCCCACTCGTCGCCGGCAAGTTTGATGATGTAATCGGCGTAGTCCTTGCTCGCGGTCTCCTCGTTGCCGTCAGCAGGCTCGGTCGGGGCGGTCGGCATGCTTGCGGAGCTATCGCCCACCTTCTTCTTGTAGAGCTTCTGCAGCGTCGCGGACTGACGGACGATCTGCTTGGCCTGGTCCTTGGACACGCCATACTGCGTGGCCATGGTCTTGTAGTCCGAAGTGCCGATGGAATCCTCGGCGTACTTCTTCATCTCCTTAGAAGAGACGGTGATGCCCTCGTCCTCGGCAGCGTCGAGCAGGATCTTGTTGCGCACGTAGGACAGGATGACGTCGGCAGAGGGAGCGGTGTAGTTGCCATCGCCATCCTTGACGGTGTCGAGGCTGTACTGGCTCTCAATGGCCTCGCGCGCGGTGATGTCGCTCTTCTTGCCGTTGTAGCTGTAGCTTGCCACGGTCGAATCGAGCTGGTCCACGGTGAGGGTCGCCGAGCCGACACCCTTGCCGCCAAAACCACCATTGCCAATAAAGAAGCCAATCACGGCAGCAATCACGACTGCAACCACAAAGGCGGCAATCATCGTCTTCTTGTGCTTGGATGCGCGGTCGTCTTCGTCGGAACCCAGGATATCGTCGTCCTCGTCCTGCTCCTCGGGCATGAGGTTCTCGTCGGCGGCGTCCGCGGCGATCTTTGCCTCCAGGCGAGCGTCCTCCTCCTCGGCCGTCGTACCGGCGGCAATATGTTCGGCAGACGTACCGGCGACCAGATCGATCTTCTCCTCCTCATCACCATCGGGGCCTTCGCCGCGCTCGATGATCTGGATGCCGTCGATCTCGTCCTTCTCGTCCTTCTTTTGAATCAGACCCATATCAGTTACTCCTTGTTAGGAAACATAGTCCGCAATAGAATACGCCCGACAAAGCGCCGGGCGTATTGATTCTCAGGTTATACGCAAACACTTAAGTACTATTTAGGCGTTTGCAGTCTGCATGCCTTAGGCCAGGTGCGCGATAACGGCATCGGCAAAGGCCTGCGTGCCCACAGCGCCCTCAACGGAGCCG
>DBGBJN010000284.1:0-18578 GCA_048449885.1 Collinsella sp. | reverse complement strand
ATGGCCCGGACGGGAGGCTGCAATGATCCTCGATGCGGGGGTGCTTCGCGGCTACCCCAAGGAGCGAGCCGAGCTTTACGGCAAGCCTCACCTGGGGGCGCACTACACCCACGGAAAGGCCTACGAGGCGCTTTCGCCCCGATGCTGCGTCTGCGGCAGACGCGCCGGAAGCGTGCACCACGTGGCGCACCGGTCTTGGGGCGAGACGTTCCGCCTGGTCACGCCGTGCGGCGCCTGGGACTTGCGAAGCCCGCTGTTCTGCCTCTGCGGCAGCGGCACCACCGGATGCCACGACAAGTTCCACGGCGGGGCGCGGCTCAAGGCCGAGTGGGTGTGGCGCTCGAAGGTCTACGAGGAGGCCTGGTGGACTGGCCAGCTGTTGCAGGTCTACGAGCCGCACGACCCCTGGCTTTACGAATACGGATATTGGCTGATCACAGACCGTGACGGCAACGAGATGATACGAGAAGGGATATGACCCATGGAGATCAAGACATGCGAGCAGTACGTGCTCGATCAGCTGGAGCAGGCGCGGGCGGAGCGCGATTGGCTGCGCGGCAAGCTTGAGCAGGCGCAGGACGAGGCAGAGGAGCTGCGCGGCAAGCTCATGGAGCGCGGCGAGCGCGATGCCTCGAAGGTCGAGCAGGCCATTCGCAAGGAGGGCCGCCACAAGCTCTACCGCGACGGCACCGGCTACCGCACGAGCGTGGACGACGGCGGCAAGCTCATTCCGTTCTCTGACTGGTGCATCGAGCACGTCGGCTACTCAAGCCTGCGCTGCGGCATGACCAAGAGCGAGTTCATCGCCTATTTCGAGCCAGAGTTCCGAGAGGAGTACGACGAGCTGGTCAACGAGTGGAAGGCGGGCCAGGAATGATAGGGATCTACGAGCGCTCGCTTTGCCAGAGCTACGCGAGCGCCTACAGGGCTGGCATCAAGATCGGCGACCCCGTGACGCACGAGACGTTGGAGGTCGATTCTCCGCATCTCATGGCGGGCGGAACATATGCCCTGGGAGGCACGACCGAGCTTTGGCTGAACGTGACCTACAACTACGCCAGGCACTACCACTGCTTGGGAGAGCGCGGCATCCGCGAAATCTACGGGAAGACCGGGGCCGAGTCGATACCGATGCTCAAAGCAGCGGCCTTGAGGCTTGGCGACGATGTTTCCGACGACTACTGGGAGGCCACCGAGGGCAACGCCAAGCGGGCGCTGTTACAGCTGCTCGCCATGGCGAGGATGCGCCCCGACGGCGTATGGGACGGCGACTGAGAGGAACCTAAATGAAGAAGGCGATGATCGTCCAGCCAATGAACGGGCTTGGCGAGGAGCAGATACTTGAGGCCCGCACGAAGGCGGTCGCAGAGCTTGAGCGGCGCGGATACGAGGTCGTGGACACGTACTTCAAGGACGGCCTCGCGGTGCCGCACAAGGTCGTGAACGAGCCGCTGTACTACCTAAGCCAGAGCCTCGCGAAGATGGCCTGCTGCGACGCCGTGTTCCTCTGCGAGGGATGGGAGAACGCCAGGGGTTGCAGGGTTGAGCGCGCCGCAGCCGTGGCATACGACCTTGAGATCATCGGCCACGACATCCCGTGCACGGGCGGTGCCCGATGAGCATGGTCGTCTACGAACCACCCAGCGGGTGGAACCTTCCGCCCGGCTGCTTCGAGGGAGACCCGAACGCGCCGTGGAACCAGGAGGAGCCGGAGCCATGCTGCGAGTGCAGGTGGTTCAAGCCAACCGACGGCGACGACGGCGTGTGCGGCCTTGAGCTTGAGGCGGCTATAGCCAACGAGGAGCTTGCGGGCAAGAGCATGGCCGACGCGGCCAACAAGGCCGTCGACTGGGCGCTCGACCATCTGAAGGACGGGGATGAGATCGCTTGCGAGCACTTCAAGCCCTAGCCGCCTTGGCCGTGGCGCTGCTGCTGGCGGTGCTGGCCCTTGAGTTCTATGTGATCCGCATGCTGGCGGCGGGGCTGGTGGTTCTGGCCCTGCTCGCCTGCGGGTAGGAGGTGGCAGATTGACAAACTGGGAACGCTACTTCGGTTCGCCCGAGGCCGCGATGCGCATGGGTGTGCGCATGATGACGTGGCCGCTGCTCATAGTCGTGGACGAGGTCGACCCGCACACGAGGTGCGCGAAGCACTCGCGCCGCGTCGGCGAGTTCGCGTCCTTCGAGGAGTACGCGGCGTGGCTGCATGCCGAATACGACGACGGAACGATAAGGTGGGACGAATGAGCCGCCCGGGATGCAACCGGGGATGCCTGCTCATAATAGCGGCATCCCTGCTAATAGACGGATTGACGCTGTGGGCGGCGGTATCGCTGGCCCGCATGATCATTGGAGGTTGACATGGGATACAAGAAGTTAATGGATGCGGTCGGTGCTGTCGTGTCCATGCTCGTGATGCTCTTCCTGATGCTGCTCGTGTGCTACGGCATCGTGTGGTGCATCGGCGGGATAGCGGCGATGCTGGCATGAGTGGCAACCCGCGCAACCGCAACGGCAACGCAAGGCGCAAGCTGAGAGCGAGGCTGAGGGCAGAGGGAAGGCCGTGCCACATATGCGGCCAGCCGATAGACTACAGCCTGCCGAGCGGCGACCCGTGGAGCTTCGAGGTGGACGAGCTGCTGCCCGTGTCGAGGGGAGGCAGCCCGCTGGACTACTCCAACGTGGATGCAGCCCACAGGATTTGCAACCAGCGGCGCGGCAACAGGATGCCGGGCGACGCCAAGCAGTACCAGATACGCCGCACGCGGCTGTTCTGAGGGAAAACATAGCAATGCACCAATAGGGGCGCGGTCGTTTCGGCGGTCGCGCCCTTTCTTTTGGCCCCAAGCGCCGAAGCCGCCGAAAAGAGGCGGGGCGGTCGCCCCTCCCCCGGGTCGGAAGGCCACTCCGGCCGCCTAGGGCCGATTTCCCCCCGCCTGATTTGAGCGTTTTTGCCATCTCACGCCGCCGTTACGATTCCCCGCGAAGAAGGAGGGAATCATGGCCGAGAACATCGAGATGCCGCAAGAAGTGGCAAGCGACCCCGTGCAGGCCGCCGTCTGGGGGCAGCTGACCGCGAGGCGCACGTTCGCGCAGGAGGATGCGCCGACGCTGGCGCTGCTCTGCTACTGGCACGCCGTGGCGAACCAGGCACGCGAGGCCATGGCCCTCGGGGGCAACGAGATCGAGATACTCGACGCCACCGCATACAAGCCGATCAGAGGCAAGGGCGGCAAGCGGCTCAAGATGATGCGCAAGAATCCGGCGCTGGCCGTGCTGAAGGAGGCCAGCACCGAGATCAGAGCGCTGTCAGACCAGCTCGGCCTGTCCAAGTCGGCCCGCAACGTCACGGTGCAGCAGGCGCGACCCGCGAGCGCCCACGGCAAGCTGCTCACGCTCATGTTCGACGACCGCGAGACGCGTGCCAAGGCGGCAGGCGCGTGATGCAGGCGAGGCAGACCCCGACATACGAGGCGAACATCCCGGAAAGGCTCGACGGGGACGGCCCCATGGCGGCAGAACTGGCATCCGCGTACTTCGGTGACCCGCTGCCGTGGCAGCCGCACCTGCTCGACGCCATGCTCGCCCGCGATGGACGCGACAAGTACCTGCTGCGCTCGATCGGCATATCCATCCCGCGACAGAACGGCAAGAGCTGGGACGTTCGCGCCCGCTGCTTCTACGGCGCCCTCAACGGCGAGAAGATCCTGTACACGTGCCAGCACGGCGACACCTCAGACCAGATGTTCCAGGAGCTTTCAAGGCCATTCGAGGACGAGGACGAGCCTGAGCTTAACGCCCTGCTGCTCGCCGTGCGCAAGACCAACGGCCAGCAGGCCATCAAGCTCAAGAACGGCGGCCTTATCCGCTTCACCACGCGCACCGACTCGCTGGCGCGAGGCAAGACCTACGACGTGCTCATTTACGACGAAGCACAGGAGCTTACGGCCAAGCAGCAGGCGGCTTCTCTACCCGCCATCTCGGCAGGGTCGAAGCACAACCCGCAGACGATCTACCTGGGCACGCCGCCAGGCCCCGACAACGTTGGCACGGTGTTCCGCGACCTCCACGAGGACGTTCACAACGGCAGGTCTGAGATGGGATGGATCGAGTGGGGCGCCACCGAGATCGGCAACGTGCACGACGAGTCGCGATGGTTCGAGTACAACCCGTCTCTCGGCACAATCCTCGACATAGAGGCCGTACGCGGCGAGTCCGAGCAGATGCAGCCCGACGTCTTCGCGCGTGAGCGCCTTGGCTGGTGGAGCCCAATCGGAGGAGCCGACTCATACGCGCTTTCGAGCGCCAAGTGGAAGGCGTGCGAGGTGGCGGGGCCGATGCAGGAAGGCAAGCTCGCGTTCGGCGTGAAGTTCTCGCCCGACGGGTCGCGCGTTGCCGTGTCCTGGGCGAAGGCAGAACGCGGTGCCGGCTCGTACGTCGAGCTTTACGACCTCATGGGCGCCGAGGGCGGCACTGTCGGCATATCCGACATGCTGCTGCGCAACCGCGAGGAGATCGCATGCGTCTGCATCGACGGAAAGAGCGGAGCGGACGCGCTGAAGCAGCGGCTTCTGGACGGAAGGATGCCGAAGTCGGCGATCGTCATGGGCAGCACCGCGATCGTGCAAGCTGCCGCGACGATGCTGGCCGACGAGGTCAACGCTGGCACGACGAGCCACATCGAGTCGCCCGCGTTGGACGATTCCGCAACGAAGTCAATCAAGCGCGACGTCGGGCGCGACGGCTGGGGCTTCGGCGACGGCCCCGATTCTTCATCAGCGCCGATAGAGAGCGCATCGCTGGCCCTATGGGCGGCGAGGACAACCAAGAGAGACCCGAGACGTAAACAGGAGGCAAGCTTCTGATGGCAGCAGTGAACATGGAACTGGCAGGGCAGGTCGCGGCGGCGGAAGGCCTGCGACACGAGGACAAGGCGCTCGTGCGCGAGCTTATGGACACGTGGCGCGCCCACCGCTCGCGCAACATGCTGCGCGAGGACTACTACCTCGGGCACGTCGGTGTCAAAGACCTAGGCATCGCCATGCCGAAAGCCCTCGCCAAGAAGATCAACCCGCGCGTTGACTGGCCCAAAAAGGCGGTGCACGCACTGGCCGATCGCTCGGTTTTCAACGGCTTCACCGCCGACGACGGCGCTGTTATCAGGCAGTTGCGCGACATATGCGCCGACAACCAGCTCGAATCCCTCTACCGAAAGAACCTTATCGGAGAGCTGAAGCACTGCTGCGGCTTCTGGACAGTCACGGATGGCGGAGGCGCGCCAATCATTTCTGCGTATCCGGCAACCGCAGCGGCGGCGATCTGGGACGATGCGCAGAAGCGCATCAAGGCCGGTCTCGTCGTGGCCGAGTCGAAGAAGATGCCAGGTGACACCGAGCGCGTGCCGACCGTCGTGCACCTGCTCACAGAAGACGCGCTGGTGGTGCTTACGCGCGGCAGCGGCCACTGGGTGGCCGACTACATGGAGCATGGCATGGGTCGCTGTCTCATGGAGCCTATGCCCTACGATGCCACGCTTGAGCGACCGTTCGGCTCCTCGCGCATCAGCCGCTCGGTCATGAGCATCACAGACGACGCAATACGCCAACGCGCCCGCATGGAGGTGGCGTCCGAGGCCGCGACGCTGCCGCAGACCTGGCTGCTCGGCACATACAAGAAGATGATCAACGGGCAGAACAAGTACGACGCGTCGATGGGGGCGGTCAACGAGATCACCAAAGACCCTGACGGAGACTCGCCGACCGTGTGGCAGTCGGCCCAGTTGCAGATGGCGCCGCTCACCGAGTACCTGCGCCAGCTAGCATGCCAAATGTCGGCGGTCACCAATGTTCCGGTGTCTTTCTTCGGCGTGAGCAACGACAACCCGTCTTCCTCCGACGCGATCGCCGCATCGCTGGAACCCCTCGTGATCGACGCGAAGAACCTCAACCGAGAGAACGGCAACGCGCTGCGCAACGTTGCATACATGGCGCTCGCCGTGGCGAACGGCACGGACTACGAGACAGAGCGCGATGCCGGCTACAACCTCAACCCGCGATTCATGTCGCCTGCCTACCCGTCGATCGTGAGCCTGTCCGATGCCGCGCTGAAGCAGGTGCAGGGCCTGCCGAAGCTCGCCAACTCCGACGTGATGCTTGAGATGCTCGACTACACGGACGAGCAGATTCAACGCATCAACAGCGACAACAAGAAGGCGCAGGCGAGCGCCGCCGTGGCATCGCTGTTCGAGCCGAAGGAGGGCGAGGATGGCGGAGATACCTCGCAGCCTGCTTAACGAGCTTACGGACGAGATCAACGCGCTGTCTGGCAGGGCGCAGCAGTCAGCCAGCGACGCGCTCTCCCGCTTGGTTGCCGACTGGGAGGCCAACGGCAACGGCGACATAGCCGCGCTGCGCGAAGCGGCCTACGAGGTGATCGAGGCGGCTTGCGGCTACTACGCCGACACCGTTGCGGCTGGGCGCGCCGCCGAGTTCTACGACGCCGTGCGCAAGGCGCAGGATGCACCGGGGAAGTACGCCGCCGTGGCAGAATCGCTGCGCGACCCGCAGGCGACGTACGGATCGGTGAAGGCGTTCATGGCAAGCGTGGTGAAGCAGGGCGCTACGGACATGTTCGTTGCGGCATGCGTGCGCCGCCTCGACGCAGAGATCCGCAAGGCCGCGAACATGTGCGTGGCGCACAACGTCTCCAAAGACCCCGCGAAGCCGAGGTATGCCCGCGTGCCGTCTGGCGAGACGTGCGGCTTCTGCCTCATGCTCTCCTCGTTCGGCTTCAACTACAAGACCAAGGAGGCGGCAAGCCACTCGCACCCGAAGTGCGACTGCCGCGTAGTGCCGAGCTTCGGCAAGGGATCAAAGGTCAAGGGCTACGACCCCGATGGCATGTACGACAGGTTCAACGAATGCCTTGACGCATTGGGCGGTCGAAACGGGCTGTGGGCTGAATGGGACGCCATGCCCGACGCGGAGCGAGAGGCATATATCAAGGCCCACGGGAACAAGGCCGGCAAGGCTTTCGACAAGTACGTGAACAAGCGCATGGTCGAGGAGATCGAACTACGCGATCCGAAGTGGTACGCATCGGGAGAGCATTCCGGCATCGAGTTTACGGACTCCGCCGTGAAGGGCGAGAAGCTAAAGCGCTGGAAGAAAGACCCCGGCGAAAGAATTACCGCCGAGAAGTTGAACGCGCTTGGCTATAAGGCGGAGTTCTGGGAAGACGAATCGCATCTGACAGCACCGAACTCCGATGGGAAGACAACGATTAGCCGAGCGGATTTATCAACGGGTATCGAAATCAAGACGATCTACGGAGCTGGGTCTGAGAACACGTTCAAGTCTCACATCAAGTCAATACCCGGCAAGAATGGCGTGAAGCTCACCGTCATCGACGTGAGCGAGAACGAAAAGGTGACGGACGAGCAGGCGATAAAGTGGATCAGCAAGTACATGGCCCGCTATCACATCAGCGAGGTCAGGATGCTCGGGCACGATGGGAAACTCCTGCGAATAAAGAAATAGCCAGCGGCTGCATGTCTCTATAGGTGAGTCAAACAACCCGCTGGCTAACCAGATTATAACCGCAAAAAACAGCAAGGGCCACCTACAGGTGGCCTTTTTCATGCCGAATCTCACGCTCATAAGAAACTGTCGCGGACGGGCCGCACGGCCCAACTGATGACCGTTGAGCAGCCGCACGGCAGCTCAGGCGTGCCGCACGGCACGGGAAAGGACGCGACATGGCAGAAGCAAACGAACCCACGCAAGTGCCGGGAGCAGAAGGCGGAGATGGCGCCAACCAGGAGCCGCCCGTCGACTACAAGGCGCTGTACGAGGCCGAGAAGAAGCACTCGCGCGAGTGGGAGAAGAAGGCGAAGGCCAACAGAACCGCAGCAGCGGCGCTTGAGGAGGCCAACAACGCGAACAAGACCGCCGAAGACCAGATCGCCGACCTCAAGAAGAGGCTCGACGATAAGGAGAAGGAAGAGAAGCGGTCGAAGATCGCGGCCAAGGTCGCGCAGGAGAAGGGCGTGCCGGCGAGCCTGATCGTCGGCGACGACGAGGAAAGCATGTCCAAGTGGGCAGACGACATGCTCGCCGCGTTCAAAAAGCCGCCCGCGCCCAAGGTCGAGAAGCCAGGAAGCTTCCCGAAGCCGAGCGACGGCGACAAATCTGAGCTGCGCGACTTCACGCGCCAGCTCCTCGGTAACAACTAGAGACAAGTAAGGAGCCGAAATGGCTAACGACACCAGCAAGGTCAAGCTCCCGCACAAGGTAGTGACCTCCATCATCAACAAGGCAAAGGACACCTCCACCATCGCGGCGCTGTCCCCCAGCACCCCGCAGACGTTCTCCGACACCACCTACATCGTGTTCAACCCGACAACCGAGGCCGAGGTAGTTGCGGAGGGCGCGAAGAAGAGCGGTTCCGAGGTCTCCACCACGCCGATCGTCGCAAAGCGCGTGAAGGTAGTCACGACCACACGCGTCTCCGACGAGCTGCGCTGGGCCGACGAGGACAACCAGCTTGAGATCGTGACCAACATCATCGCCGACCAGACCGCCGCGATCGGCCGAGCGCTCGACTACGTGGTCTACCACGCCGTGTCCCCCAAGACGGGCACCGCGCTCGATGGCTACACCGCGCTCACCGCAGGGGCCAACGCCGTAACCGCCTCGGCATCCGCAGTCGACGACATCGACGCGCTGGCCGACGCGCTTATCGACTACGACATCAACGGTTTCGCGCTCTCCCGCAAGTTCGCCGCAGACCTCCGCAAGCTGCGCATTCCCGCCACCGGCCAGCGCCTCTACCCGGAGATCCCGCTGTCCCTCAACGTCGGCAACATCGACGGCATCCCCGCCGCGACCTCCGGCACCGTCAACGGTCGCCGCTGCAAGATCGACCCGAAGGTGGCGGGCATCATGGGCGACTTCTCCACCATCAAGTGGGGCATGGTGCGCAACATGACCTCCGAGATCATCGAGTACGGCGACCCCGACAACACCGGTCAGGACCTGAAGGGATACAACCAGGTCGCGTACCGCACCGAGGCAGTCCTTGCCTACGCGGTTCTCGACCCCAAGGCCTTCGCCATCCTGAAGACGGCCTAGGGGGCGGTAACCATGGCGAACCTTGTGCAGAAGTTCATCGTCGAGGACGCATCCAAGGCATCCCCGATCCTCCCGCAGCACGTCTGCTTCGTGACCGCCGACGGCGAGCCTGTCGGCATCTCCAAACAGGCCGCAAACCCTGGTGCGAACCCGACCATCGCCAAGGTGGTCAAGTGCCTCGTCGACGCTGGCGTGATGGCCGCGACCTCCGAGGCATCCGAGCAGAAGGCCGGCGAGAATGCCGCGAAGCCGGTTGACTCCGGCAAGGCCGAAGAGCCTGCCAGCGAGGAGTAGGCGCATGGAGCCGCTAGCGACCATCGAAGACTATAGGGCGAGGTACGGCGACCCGACTGACGAGGCACGCGCCGCGACCCTGCTCTCAGACGCGTCAGACCTGCTCATGAGCGCTTACGAATCAAACGTGGGCGACTACGAGCGCGGCAAGGTAGCCGCCTTCGACCGATCTGCCGCAGCGGTGTGCTGCCTCGTGGTCAACAGGGTCTTGTCTGCGCCAGCAGCTCTGGCGGGTGCCATGCAGTACAGCCAGGGCGCAGGCGGCTACACGGCCAGCGTGTCGTACGGGTCTGCCCTCGGCGAAATGTACCTGGGAAAGACGGAGCTGAAGCGCCTCGGGCTGCTCGACCAGCGCATCGGGGCGCTCCAACCGGTTGGGAGTGATGCCGAATGGGACTCATAAGCACCGAATCGGTGACGGTCACAACACCAGTGGTCGACTTCGATTCGCTCGGCGAGCCTATCGAGCGCGGCAGCGTGAACACCGCCATAGAGGGCGTGGTCGTGTGCCCGGGGGCCACGTCGGAACTCGACGCATCGCGCCCCGATGGCACTGAGGTCGCCTACACGCTGTGTTTCCCCAAGAGCTTCACCGCATCGCTCAAGGGGTGCCGCGTGAACGTTCGAGGCACCGAGTACCGCGTCATAGGCGACCCGCAGCGCTACGACCCGGAAAACACCCCAGGCGATTGGAACCTCACCGTGGAAGTGGGGCGCACCGATGGCTAAGTGCAAGGTGAAGTTCGAGTGGAAGGGCTGGAAGCGCGGCGGCTACGCCGAGGTTATGAACTCGGGCGGCGTGCAGGCGCTTCTCAAGAAGAAGGCAGACGCCGCAGCGGCCTCGTGCAACTCGTCCTTCTCCCGGCACCCAGGCGAGGGTGCCGGCTACGTAGTCCGCAAGTTCAAGGGCAAGCTCGCAAACGGCTTCGTGGTTACCACGGCGACTCCGCACGCCCATGCGAGCGAGCGCAAGCACAACCGCCTCAGATCCATGTTCGGAGGCGGTGAGTGATGGACGTGGAGCGCATGGTGGCGCAGCGGCTCATGGACGAGACCGGCATCGAGGCCGTGCTCGACGTACCAGCTGACAGGCCCAGCGAGTTCATATCGGTGTCGCAGACCGGATCTAGCCGCAGCGGCTGCATCAACCGTGTGCAGCTCGTGGCGCAGTCATGGGCGAAGACCCGCAGACGCGCCGCAGAGATCGCCGAAGCCGTGGAGCACGCAGTACCGAGTCTCATGGACGAGGAGTGCGTGTTCGAGGCCACGTGCGGAGACACGTACCGCTGGGACGACCCAGACAGCCGCCAGCGCCGATACCAGACCAACGTAAACGTAACCATTTGCGAATAGGAGCCGACATGGCACTTTTCAAGAAAAACGAGACCAAGAACGTCTCGTCCACCAAGGGCGTGAAGGGCGGATACATCTTCGTGGCTCCGGCCGGCACCACCCTCCCCACAGACATCAAGACCAATCTCGCCGAAGCCTTCCTCAATCTCGGCTTCATCTCCGAGGACGGCTACACCGAGTCCGAGGAGACCGACGCCAACGAGCTGAAGGATATGAACGGCGACCTCATGGACTCCGCCACGACCTCGCGCGTGGAGTCTGCGAAGCTCACGCTCGCGGAGATCAAGGCGCAAACACTCAAGGTCATGTATGGCGCCGAAAACGTGACCGACCTCGATGGCGTTATCACCGTCGAGCACAACGGCAACAAGGACGAGGCGTGGTCGATCGTGCTCGAACTCGTGCTCAAGAACGGTCGCCGCTGGCGCAAGGTCGTGCCCTCCGCCAAGTTATCCGAGCTTGACGACCTCAAGCTCGCGGTGAGCGAGATCGCCGGGCGTCAGATCACGCTCAAGTACCTGGTCGATAGCTACGGAAACACCTGCTACGACTACATCGAGTCGACCGAAACCGCCAGCGCCTAGGAGGAATGCAGATGACCGAGATCAAGTTTTCCGTCGACGGCGTTGACGGCGAGTTCGCCGCAGACCTCGACGAGTTGAAGTCCTACAAGACTGTGAAGCAGTTCGCCCGAAGCGAAACCGACCCGGCGGGGATGATGGACGCCATGGAGCGCATCTTCATGGGCCGCGACGAGGAGTACATCGAAGCGCTCGGAGGCACCTCCTACGACATGCGCCGCCTGTGCGACGCGGCATTCGAGGCTGCAAAGGCAAAAAACTAATAGGCTTCGCCAGCGACCTCGAGAACAGGCGCGGCGAAGCGATAGCAGACTTCCAGCAGTTCTACGGCATAGCCCTGCCATTGGATGGAGCGCCCGAAGACCTCGATCGGATGGCGCTTCTCTGGCAGCACCTCCCCGACAACTCGCGCCTCGCCAAGGCGCAGTACCCGCAACTCAGGTGGAGCACGACCGACTACATGCTCTGGCGTATCGAGCACCAGCTTCGGTGCATCGCCTGGGGCATGGCCGACAAGAAGGACAGGAGCGCGGAGCCTCCCGAGCCTATCAAGACGCCGGCGCAGCTCGCAGAGCTTGAGCGCCACCGCGCGAACGCGCTGGAAGCCAAGGAAGAGATAGACAAGATCCTGGGGATAGGAGGGGAAGATGGCGACTAGTGTCGGGTCGGCCTATGTGTCCTTGATGCCGTCGATGGATGGCTTCGCGAGCAAAATCGGCAAGGAGTTCGGCAGCCAGGGCAACGCCGCAGGCAAGGCCTTCGGCGACTCCATGACCGTCGGCATCGACGGCGGGGCCAAGAAGTCCTCGGGCATCCTGACAGGGCTTGGAACCGTAGCCAAGGGCGTCGCCACTGCGGCGGTGGCCGGGTTCACAGCGCTCACAGGGGCCGTGACCGCGATTGGCGGCGCGGCCCTTTCCGCATATGCAGACTACGAACAGCTGGTTGGCGGCGTCGACACCCTGTTCGGCTCCGCGTCGCAGACACTGCAAGGTTATGCCGCAGAGGCATACAAGACATGCGGAATGTCCGCCAACCAGTACATGACGCAGGCCACGAGCTTCGCGGCCTCGCTCGTCTCGTCGTGCAGCGGCGATGTCGCCAAGGCGGCTGACTACGCGAACATGGCCATGGGCGACATGTCGGACAACGTGAACAAGATGGGTTCCGACATGACAGACGTGCAGAACGCCTACCAAGGCTTTGCGAAGCAGAACTACACGATGTTGGACAACTTGAAGCTCGGCTACGGCGGCACGCAGGCTGAGATGAAGCGCCTTATCGCCGATGCCAACAAGCTGCGCCAGGAGCAGGGCAAGAACGCCGACCTCACGATCGACAGCTATGCCGATGTGGTCGAGGCCATCCATACCGTGCAGGAGAACATGGGCATCACCGGCACCACCGCCAAGGAGGCCGCTACCACGATCAGCGGCTCCATCGGCATGGCGAAGGCCGCGTGGGAGAACTTCATCACCGGACTCGGGCGCGACGACGTCGACTTCTCGCAGCTCACGCAGCAGCTGCTTGAGTCGATCGGCGCGGTAGCTACGAACGTGGCTCCGAGGGTTGCGCAGATCGGCAAGGGAATCGTCGAGGCGTTCCCGGTTGTGCTGTCTGGCCTTGGCCCAGTCCTTGGCCCAGTGCTCTCGGAAGCGCTCGCGACTGCTTGGAACATCGCCGTAGGAGCCTTGGCTGAGCTTGGCATACAGCTGCCGACAGTCGACGCTTCCCAGATAACGGGGGCGTTCCAAGCGATCGCCGACGCTGCGGCATCCGTCGTAGGCACGTGCAAGTCCGCTTTCGGGAAGCTTGGCGAGCAGATACCGGGCATCTGGGACACCATCGTCTCGACTATTGGCGGAGCCGTGACGACGATCGTCTCGGCGGTGTCGCCGTTCGTGACGTACTTCGCATCGCAGATGCTGCCCGCCATCGCGTCATTTGCATCTGGCGCAGTCGGCGCGTTCAGCGCCGTGCGGCCTGTCATAGAGCAGCTTGGCTCGACGCTGCTGAACGTCGGCCAGGCCATCCTGCCCGTGCTACACAACGCCTTCGCGATGATCGTCCCGATCATTTCGCAGGTCATCGGCGTCGCCATGCAGCTTTTCGCTGCGGTAAGCCCGCTCGTGTCGCAGGTGGGCGCTGCGCTCATGCCGGCAATCACGTCTATCGGCACGGCGCTCGCAAACCTCGCCAACGCCGTGCTGCCGATATTGGCTAGCGGCATGCAGATAGTGCTCTCCGTGGCTCAGATGCTCATACCGGTAATCCAGACAGTGCTGTCTGTAGTTGGTTCAATCGTGTCCGTCGTGATAACGGTGGCAAGCCAGGTGATCTCGGTCGTGGTAAACGCCGCATCCGTCGTAGCCTCGGCCATTGGCCTCGTCATGTCGGTCGTGAGCGGCCTCGTGACTGCGGTTACCACGTTCATCGGCTCGATCGTATCCGTTGTCGGCGGCGGGATAGCTACCGTGGTCGCCGCCGTTTCAGGCGGTGTGAACGCGGTAGTGGCGTTCGTCGGCTCGCTGGTGTCCTCAGCGCTCTCGCTCGTGTCCGGCCTCGTCTCCTCGATCGCCGGGTACTTCTCGACCATGGTGTCTACGATGGCGAACGCGGCGCAGCAGGTGTACGCGGCAGTGACGGGTGCCTTCTCGGCGCTCGTCGGCGCTGTGTCTGGCCATATCGGGAGCCTCATGAACACCATTTCCAGCATCCCCGGCCAGGTAATGGGCTTCTTCGCAGGCGCTAGGTCGTGGCTCGTCGGTTCCGGTCGCGCGTTGATCAACGGCTTCACGCAGGGCATCCAGAACGCAATCGGCGGCGCCCTTTCCGCCGTGTCCGGCGCCGTCTCGCAGATCCGCTCGTTCTTCCCGTTCTCGCCCGCAAAGCGCGGCCCATTCAGCGGCCACGGTTATACAACCTACTCGGGCAAGGCGCTCATGGAGGGATGGGCCGAGGGCATCGGCAGCGGCACGGGGGCGGTCAACTCCGCCATCACGTCGGCGCTAGCCTCCGCGAGCTCGCTTATCGGCTCGGGCATCACGGTCGCTCCGTCGGTTGCCGTTGCCGGGGCAGGTGCCGCCGGCACGACCTACAACGTCACGGTCAATGGAGGAAGCGTAAACGCAGACCAGCGGATCATGCAGGCGGTTGACGTTCTGGTCTCCGCAGCCAAGCGGTCCGCAGGGTCGGGAAGGTAGCCAATGGGAACCTATACAAGGGAGATTCAGATCGCGGGGCGCAACCGCTGGTATTGCGGCTATATCTCCGTTGACGGCGTGAGCACGGTCAACGACACCACCTCGCGCATAACAATCACCGCCGCGATCGACGACAAGTATGCGGCACAGTACGGCACGCACTACGACGTGATCGTGAACGGCATCACCTACAGGTCGCGCGACGTGCTGCTCAACAACTACGGGAATTGGGCCACGCGCGACGCCGTGACCTTCACCGTGGACGTCGGGCGCGGGGCCAGCGGCTGGAACTGCTCCGTGCAGATCCACGTCTACGGCAAGACGTACAACAACTACTACGGCAGCGCCGGCGGAGATGCCTGGGCAACAGAGTACGCTTGGATTCCCCAGCGCGGGTACTCGCAACCGCATCCGCCCAAGAACCCGAAGCTGGCCCGCGTTTCCGACACATCCCACAAGATCACGTGGGACGTCGACTACACGGGCATGGACGGCGCGTACCCCTGGGCTGGCGTGTATGTAGACCGCCGCACCGACGACGGCTCATGGGTGAACATCGCCGACGTCTCGTGGGACGTGACCAACTACACCGACAACTCGACGACCGCAGGACACAAGTACGAGTACCGCCTTTGCGCCCACGGCCCGGGCGGCAACTCCACGCACGTCTCGTGCGGAACCACGTACACAACTCCGTCGGCACCTTCGCGCATCGATGCCATCAAGGCCGGCGCGTCCGAGGTGACGCTGCGCGTCTACGGGGCGTGGTGGTACGCCAGCGCATGGGATGTTCAGCGATCAGGCGACGACGGGAATACGTGGGCGGCGGTCTCGACCACCACCGAGGGCGAAGACCCCGCATGGGTAGACCTGCACGACACCTCCGCGCCTGCCGGCACGATCGTCTACCGCGTCAGGGCCAAGCGCGGTAGCCTAACGTCTTCGTGGGTCGAATCGAATTCCGTGACCACGATCACGCCGCCTCTCGCACCGAAGGTCACCGCCGACCATGTTGCGCCAACGGGGTCGGCAGCATCCTTCTCGTGGGTGCCCAACCACCCCGACGGCTCGGCGCAGAGCGCCGCGCAGCTTGAGCTTGTCGGCGGCGAGACAATCACCAAATCGTTCACCACCGCCAAGAGCGCATCGGTGACGCTGGCGAAGGGCAGCTGGAAGGTGCGCGTGCGCACCAAGGGCCTGCATGCCGACTGGGGCGCGTGGTCTGGCTACGTGGCGATCACCGTGGCCGACTATCCGCAGTGCTGGGTCGCCTCCCCCGCTACCGACGGCATGCTCGTCGATGCGGTGCCGCTCACCGTGCAGGTGGCCGCCACCGACGAAACGGGCATCGCCCAGGCGACGCTCGCACTTGCAGAGGTCGGCGGCGCGGCCATCGCAACCGCAGACGTGACGAACCTGAAGCCTGTGAGCTTCGGCAGCTATGCAACCATCCGCAACGGCATCGACTACCTGCTCACGCTCACGGTCAAGGGCGGTTCGGGGCTGTCCAAAACCGCCACTCGCCGCTTCAAGACCCACTGGGCCGAGCCTGCCACCACAGAAGTGTCGCTGTCGTACGACGATACGCTGGCGTGCCACGTGAAGGTGCGCAACGGCCTCTCGTCCTACGAGATCGAGCAGACGACGCTTGTAGGCCCCATGACGGTCGACGAGGTGAGCAACGAGCTTTCCATGCTCGGTACCATCACGGTAGACGGAAACGCCCTCGTTATCGGCAGTGCCTCGCGATGCTCCTCCTTCACGGTGGAGCGCGTGTCGTACGGTGGCGATGCCGTCATAGCATCCGGCGTGCTCGACTCGCAGGAGACGATCGACCGCATCCCACCGCTCAACACCGACTACGAGTACAAGGTGACCGGTTATGCCGACAACGGCACGTCCTCGCAAGTCGCAACAGGCGCAAACGTTTTCGCGCACGGGATGGCCCTCAACTTTGGCCAAGACGCATCTGTGGCGCTCGTGCTCGACTACAACGGCGACTATTCGACAAGCTCCAAGCGATCGGTTGAGACATACCATTTTGCCGATGGCGGCGAGAACGGCGACCTCCCTATGTCGTACATGCTCGACGAGCTTGACAAGAAGACATCGCTCTCGTGGGAGATGAAGCGCGACGACCACGACAAGTACATGCGCGTCATGGACGAGCAGTGCAAGGGCTGGTGGCGCGGCCATGCTGGCGAGCGTGCCTACGGCCCCATGGAGTTCGACATGTCGGTAAAGGCAGCCGGCATCTGGAAGGGGTCTGCGAGCATCACGCACAACGTCTTCGAGGAGCCCATAAATGGCTGATTGGGGCAAACCGTTCATCACCTCGTTCCGCTTCATGCGCGTAGATCGCGCTACGGGCAACGAGGTCGAGAGGATTATGAACATAAAGAACGGCGGGTGCATCGAGCGCAACCAGGACAAGGACTACACCACGGGGCAGGTCGATTACTCGGGAACGCTCGATCTCGGGGCAGACCTGCTGCGGGTGTATCTCGATGCCGACTTCGGCGGCACATCAGCCGGCGAGGCGCTCGGAACCTTCATCGTCTCGGCTCCGAAAAGAACTAGGCGCGGAGTCAACTCCACCGGCACCGCCGACCTGTCAGGCAGGCTTTCGGAGGTCGCCGAGGACGAGTTCGACGCCCCGTTCACCGTTCCAGCGGGAACCGCCGTGGTGCCTTATGTTGTCGGCCTGCTCAAGGCTGCTGGTTTCTCGGATGTGATTTCCGACGATTCCAGCTACAAGCTAGCGCAAGACTGGACTCTCGGCATCGACTCCGGCGACATGAAGCTGTCGAAGCGCCTTGCGGCCTGCAACGCGCTGCTCGACGTCGCCGGGTTCTGCGCCGTGGACGAGGACGCCTACGGCAGGCCGGTGCTTCGCAGATACAGGGAGCCGCAAGACAGGCCAGTGTCCATGACCCTGCGCGAGGGGGCGGGCGCACGCTTCATCAACGAGGTGGTCGACGAGCTTGACCGCTCGGGCGTCGCCAACGTGGTGCACTGCGACTACGAGACGCAGGACGCCTTCTACCGCGGCACGGCTATCGACTCAGACCCGAGCAGCCCTTACTCCACGGTTTCGCGCGGTTGGCGCAAGACGGCCACGTACAGCTACAGCGACCTGCCCGAGGGGTCTACCGATGCCGAGAGACAGAGGAACGCCGATGCCAAGGCTAACGAGATGCTGCGAACACAGCAGAGCGCTATCCGTAGAGTCACGGTCAAGCGGACGTACGCGCCCGTCGCGTGCGGCGATGCCGTGATGGTCGATTGGGCAAGCGCCGGCATCAGCGGCAAGTTCGCGGTGAGGACTGCGACTCTCACGCTCGTGGGAGGATGCCCAATCGAGATGGAGGTGAAGAGGTATGAGCGATGAACTCATGTCGGCCATGCGCCGATACGGCGCCGCGATGGCCGATGCGACCGCCAACGACCCTCCCGGCCAGCAGGCGTGCTACGGAACGGTGAATTCCGTATCCGGAGCCACCATGGCCGTATCGGTGAAGGGGGCATCCCTGAAGCTCCCGTACACCACCTCATGCTCGGGAGCCAAGGCAGGCGACCGATGCATCATCCAGGCAATCGGCCCGCACGCCATCGTGATCGGCGTGCTAGCTAAGTAAAGGAGGTGCGATGGCAGATACCAACAAAGGCGCGGCGCTGCTGCTCAACGATGCGGGCAACATCGACCGCGCCAGAACCACCGACGGCTCGATCTTCCGCATCGAGTCGACGCTATCGATGGAGGCCGCCGAAGAGGCCAAGACGGCAGCGGCGAACTGCAACACCGCGACTGAAAGCGCCGAAGCGGCAGAGAAGACGCGCGTGTCCAACGAGAACGCTCGGAAAACGGCTGAGACCGAGCGCGGCAACAACGAGACAACCCGCAAGAACAACGAGACGTCGCGCAAGAACGCCGAGACAACACGTCAAGACAACGAAACTGCGCGAAAGAATGCCGAAACCACGCGCCAGAACAACGAGACGAGCCGATCGAACGCC
>DBGBJN010000283.1:0-27281 GCA_048449885.1 Collinsella sp. | reverse complement strand
ATGGCCCGGACGGGAGGCTGCAATGATCCTCGATGCGGGGGTGCTTCGCGGCTACCCCAAGGAGCGAGCCGAGCTTTACGGCAAGCCTCACCTGGGGGCGCACTACACCCACGGAAAGGCCTACGAGGCGCTTTCGCCCCGGTGCTGCGTCTGCGGCAGGCGCGCAGGAAGCGTGCACCACGTGGCGCACCGGTCTTGGGGCGAGACGTTCCGCCTGGTCACGCCGTGCGGCGCCTGGGACTTGCGAAGCCCGCTGTTCTGCCTCTGCGGCAGCGGGACGACCGGGTGCCACGACAAGTTCCACGGCGGGGCGCGGCTCAAGGCCGAGTGGCGCTGGCGGCATCCGGTCTACGAGGAGGCCTGGTGGACGGGCCAGCTGTTGCAGGTCTACGAGCCGCACAGCCCTAGCCTCTACGAATACGGATATTGGCTGATCACAGACCGTGACGGCAACGAGATGATACGAGAAGGGATATGACCTATGGAGATCAAGACATGCGAGCAGTACGTGCTCGATCAGTTGGAGCAGGCGCGGGCTGAGCGCGATTGGCTGCGCGGCAAGCTTGAGCAGGCGCAGGACGAGGCCGAGGAGCTGCGCGGCAAGCTCATGGAGCGCGGCGAGCGCGATGCCTCGAAGGTCGAGCAGGCCATCCGCAAGGAGGGCCGCCGTAAGCTCTACCGCGACGGCACCGGCTACCGCACGAGCGTGGACGACGGCGGCAAGCTTATTCCGTTCTCTGACTGGTGCATCGAGCACGTCGGCTACTCAAGTCTGCGCTGCGGCATGACCAAGAGCGAGTTCATCGCCTACTTCGAGTCTGAGTTCCGAGAGGAGTACGACGAGCTGGTCAACGAGTGGAAGGCGGGGCAGGAATGATACGCATTTACGAGCGCTCGCTTTGCCAGAGCTACGCGAGCGCCTACAGGGCTGGCATCAAGATCGGCGAGGCCGAGACGCGAGAGGACGCGCTGAAGCAGGTCGAGGCCATGACCGAGGACAGCTACCAGTGCTTCGCCGTCGACGATGACGGCACGTGCATCGACCTGACGGGCACGTTCCCCGGATGCCTCGCGGGGGTGGTGAAATGAGCTGTTACATCATCGAACTGGCCGATTGCGCACTGACACCGTACGCAATCGAAACGGAGAGTGGCACGGAATACGGATGGGGCTTGATGCCGAAGAGGAAGGTTGACCTCGACGAGCTTTTGAGGGTCGCCGACGAGTGCGACGCAGCCGACGTGGACGGCGTGACCGACTGGGCTGCGCGAATCAGGAAGGCGGTGGGCGAATGAGCGCCAAAACAACCGAGCTGAAGCCGTGCCCGTTCTGCGGAAGCGGGAACGTGCGCTATAAGGAAGCCGAGCACGCCGTCGTATGCGCGCGCTGCAAGGCCAGGGGAAGCATCGCTCCGGACGAAGAGATGGCTATACGCATGTGGGACGAGCGAGCGGGCGAACTGAAGCCCGACAGCTGGGAGAAGCTGGAAGAGGACGTGAATCTCGGCTGCCGCGATTATTGCGAGAAACATCGTCTCGAAGAATGCGATTACAACATGCGCGTGCACATGCTCGACCGCGCCAAGAAGCTCGCGGGCATCGAAGATGAGGCGCAGCGATGAGCAAGCGAAGAGGAACGAGGCACCTACGATGAAGCTCAAAAACCCGATCAGGGAGATCAGGAAAGCCAAGACACCGCCGTGCACCCAATGCGTGCACTCGCGCTTCAAGGCCTTCAACAGCGTGACCATCTTGTGCAACAGCGGGGCATACATCGACCACGTGGAGCGCACGTGCTGCAAGCGCTACGACAATTTCGTTGCAATAGACGTGCGCGGAACCAGGTGGTGTCGATTCGAGCAGAAACCGCCGAAGGCCGAGGACGGTGACGAGTCATGAAGGCCATCGAGGCGCCGAAAACTATCGAGCCGTGGCGCATCATCTGCGCGGCTCAAAGCGAGCCTGATTACAGCGAAGAGCGCTACATGTTGATCTACGCCGGCGATGGAAGCGACGACTATTACGACAAAGGCTACATCTTGCTGGAGGGCTGGCACTGCTCCTGCTACGACTGGCCCGAGGTCGATTGGGACGCCACCTATTACGAGGAAGACGAGCTGCTGAAGATTGCCGACATGCGCAAGCGCAACCCGTCGGACAGCGCCGAGCGCCGCTTCTTCATGCTCGTCGAGCAAGCATTGGGGGCGCACCAATGAAGTACGTCTCGCTTTTCAGCGGTATAGAGGCCGCGACCGTGGCGTGGGAGCCGCTGGGCTGGAAGCCTGTGTGCTTCGCCGAGTTCGACGAGTTCCCCAGCGCCGTTTTGGCCGAGCGGTACCCCGAGGTGCCGAATATCGGCGACGTTACCAAGATGAACTGGAAGAAGTACCGCAACAAGGTGGATATGGTGGTGGGCGGAAGCCCATGCCAATCCTTCTCGATCGCGGGCAGACGGGAAGGGTTGCAAGGTGAGTCAGGACTTATGTTCGAGTACATTCGGGCGGTACGTGAGATACGTCCTCGATGGTTTCTTTGGGAAAACGTCCCGGGAGCGCTCTCAAGCGAGAATGGGGAGGCTTTCCGACAGCTCCTGTCCGAAATGGACAAGCTCGGGTACGGCCTGGCGTGGCGCATACTCGATGCGCAGTTCTTCGGAGTGGCCCAAAGACGCCGCCGTCTCTTTCTTGTCGGACATCTTGGAGCCTGCCCCCCCATCGGCGTACTCATTGAGCCGGAGAGCATGCGGGGGGATCTTGAATCGAGCGCGGAAAAGAGGGCGAGCCTTGCCGAAGCGGCTGGAAGAAGCCCTCGCAGCGCAGGCTTCAAGTACCACCAAGGGGCAGGCGCGGGAGGAGTAGGCGCAGAGCCTGAGCAGTCTCCCACGCTCACCGCCGATTGGCACAACCCCGCCGTCTACCCCATCGACGAGCCGATAACGATGGCCGACCTCAACGCCAACACGGCGATCGGATACGACATGGTTGGCACGCTCAAGGTTGGCGGCGACGCGCCGTCGGTGTGCCTGTGAGCGCCTGCACGCTGCTCGTCCGCTGCGGATGCGCGGGCGGGGGCAAAGGAGCGCTGGTGAGCGACGAAGTGTCGCTCACCCTCTCCACCAGCAACACACAGACGCTTTTCAGCGAGGAAGGAGGAGGCATGGTTGTGCGAAGGCTCACGCCGCGCGAGTGCGAGCGGCTGCAAGGCTTCCCCGATGATTGGACGAGGATACCCTATCGCGGCAAGCCCGCAGACGAGTGCCCGGACGGCCCGCGCTACAAGGCGATCGGCAACAGCATGGCCGTCCCCGTGATGCGGTGGATCGGCGAGAGGATCGCCATGGCCGAGGCGGGTGAGATCGCATGAGCTGCGACCCGTATAAATGGACGTGCGCGAGGTGCGGCAAAACGCACTGCAACCCGTTTTTCACGTGCTACCCGCGCGAATTTTGGAAGGACAACAAGAAGTGTGTCGGCGAGGTCTGCGAAAAGTGCCGCGACGAAATCGACTATAGCAACGTGCGAGAGGAGCAGAAATGAAGAAGGCGATGATCGTCCAGCCTATGAACGGGCTTGGCGAGGAGCAGATACTTGAGGCCCGCGCGAAGGCGGTCGCAGAGCTTGAGCGGCGCGGATACGAGGTCGTGGACACGTACTTCAAGGACGGCCTCGTGGTGCCGCCCAAGGTGGTGAACGTGCCGCTGTACTACCTGAGCCAAAGCCTTGGCAAGATGGCCGAGTGCGACGCTGTGTACCTATGCGATGGCTGGGAGAACGCACGGGGCTGCAAGGTCGAGCGCGCCGCAGCTGTGGCCTACGACCTTGAGATCATCGGGTACGACCTACCGTGCCGTGGTGATGCCTCGTGAGCATGGCCTACTACGAGCCGGGCAGCGGGTGGAACCTGCCGCCAGGGTGCTTCGACGACGATCCGGACGCGCCGTGGAACCGGGTGGACGAGCCGGCTTGCGGAGATTGCGCCCACTGCATAGAGGGATGCTGCGACTACGGCATCTGCGAGCTTGAGTTCGAGGAGGCTTTCAGCGCCCAGGAGGCAAAGGAGCCGATGGCGGCATGGGAGGCTGCGAAGTGGGCGCGAGACTGGATCGTCGAACACTACAAGGACATGCAGGAGGACTGGTGCAAACGGTTCGATGGATAGCGGCATCATGCGCCGCGCTGCTTGTCGCGGTTGTGGTCCTTGAGCTTTATGTAATCAGAACGCTGGCGGCGGGGCTGGTGGTTCTGGCCCTGCTCGCCTGCGGGTAGGAGGTGGACGATTGACCAACTGGGAGCGGTACTTCGGTTCGCCTGAGGCCGCGATGCGCATGGAGGTGCGCATGCTGCGCGACGGGCGGCGGTTCCGCATCGCGGTGAGCGAGTGCAACCCCTTCACCGCGTGCGCGTTCGCATCGCGCTGGGTGCGGGACTTCGCCTCGTGGGGCGAGTACCTGGACTGGCTGCGGGCCGAATACGACGACGGAACGATAAGGTGGGAGGACGAATGAGCCGCCCGGGATGCAACCGGGGATGTCTGCTCGTGATAGCGGCATCCCTGCTTATTGACGGACTTACGCTGTGGGCGGCGGTATCGCTGGCCCGCATGATCATTGGAGGATAGATGTTTGACGATACCTACCAGAACACGGTTGAGCTTGGCAGCGTGGCCGTGTTCGACAACGTGGAATGTAGCAAGGCCCAGGCCATGAAGGTCTTGGAAGAGGCTGCGGAGGTCTTCGGCGCTTGGCAGAAGCGCGAGAAGGTCTGCGGTGTCGATGCCGACGATCTTATCGGCGAGCTGTGCGACGTGATCCAGGAATGCTGCAACATGGCCGCTGCGGTCGGGTGCGACGACCTGCGCCTTGCCCTGTGGGACTGCGAGGATCGCAACCGCAAGCGTGGGCGCATAACCGGCATGGTCGATCGGGTGAACCAGCGCACGCGCGAGAAGTGCAAGCGCTTCGTTTTCGTGCCCATCGAGGTGCGGCAGAAGATCAGCGACTCGTGGGAGGCGATTGAGCACGATAGCATGATGCCGCCGATCGAGTACTGCGATCAGGTGATTGGGCAGGACATGACAAACGTTCATCATGCCGCCGCTGAGCGCATGAAGTGCGAGCACCTTATGAAAAGGTGCAAGGCCATGGGAGGTGCCGAATAATGACGCGTGCCCAGAAGCTCATTGCCTGGATCGTGCTAGTAGGCTCTATATGTGCCTGCCTGCTGCTGTTCGTCGGCCTCGTGTCGCTGCTGCTTAGGTGGATCATGTCTATATGGGGGCTTTGCTAGCCACAACAAAAGGCCTCGGGGCTTCAATCCCCGGGGCCTTTCTGCTATCGCCTGCATGTGATCCTCTCGGCTATGGGCCTCTCTGCCTCTATGGCCTTCTCTAGATCCTCTCGGGCCTCCTTCAAAATCTTCAGGATCTCGGCCCACTGTTTCGGCTCTCGTGCTTCCATCGCTAGCCCTCCTCGTTGATTCTCGCAGTCCCCGGCACGACCTCGCACCAACCCGTGCAGCCGTTCCGCCTACGCCATGCGGTTATGGCGTCCTCCTCATTCGCTTTGCTGCCCGCCCTGTGCGTCGAGTAGTAGCTGTGCTCCCTCTCGTAGATGCCGCCGCAGCCTCCGTCGAAGCCGCCGCTGTATCTTATGGTGCAGGTGTATCTCCTTGAGTTGCGCATTGCGCCCTCCTTAGTCGTAGGTGTCGAAAATGCTGGGTTCGCCGTCCCATAGGTAGAGGTTCTCGCCCCCGAGAACGAGGGTCGGCATGTTCTTTGCCGCGCTGTAGTCGTGGATCTTGAGGCGCTTCCCCTCGGCGCTGGCCTTCCTGCCCATGATCGGGTCGTCGTCGATAAACTCACCGGGTACCGGCATGTACTCCCTTTCCCATTCCCAGGGGTCTGCGTGTCCCACGAACTCGGCCCTTATGGGTTTGATCGTGGCTGTTTTCGCTGTGGCCCTGGTCACCTGGTAGAAAAGGCCTTCCCTCGTGAATATGTCGCCTTGCTTCACCATGGTTTAATGTCCCCTTATGTGATCGTGCCTCATGGTTTAATTCCCTGTTTGATGGATCAGGGGCAAGGCTCTATGCCCTGTCCCTGTGCCACCTGCTAGGCTGTGAGAAGCCCTGCCCTCGGGGCATCCATGCGGCGGCTGCGCACCGCGTCGCGCCCTGCTGCCTGGCCCCTGCTGATGCTGTCTCTGTTGGTTGCCCTCGGGCCTCGCCTCGTGGATTGGCCAAGGTTCAGGCCCTCGAAGTAGTCGCTCACCTCGGATGGGCATACGATCATCAGCTCGAAGCTCTGCTTCTCAAGCTCGCCCTTCACGCCATCGACGAATCCGACGATGAAGTTCGAGTAGGCGTTGGGGTCGGTGTAGGCGAAGTCCTCGTACTCGTGTGCCAGCCTGTCGCCGACCTCAAGCAGGTTCTGGTAGACGATCTCGGCGGCCTCGCCGTCTGCCTTCCATCCGACGAACACGTACTCGTACTTGCGATCGGTTACCCTGCGCTGGTAAACCCTGCACCGGAAGTTGTCGGCGATCACCGATGCGAGGCTCGGCGCCCAGGCTTTCGCGGTTCGCGCCGTGGTGGTCTCGGTCACTTGCTTCACCTCGTCGGCAAGCTCCCACTCCTCCACGTCGTTGTCCGCGATCAGGCGCTGGGCCTTGAGGGCGAACTGGATCGCCTCGGCCTCGTTGCAGCCGTTCTCGACGCTGTGCTCGCGAAGCTTCTTGATCTTCTCGATGATTCTCTCTCGCTCCATCTTGTAGCCTCCTTAATGGGAGGGGCCTCGCCCCTCCCGGTAGTTGTCTGTTACTTCTCCCATAGGTAGCCGAATGCCTCGGCTATCCGCGGGATCTCGATTGCCCTCTTCGGCGTGAAGTAGGTCTCGCGCTCGAAGAAGTTCATGCCGTACTTCCTGTTGATCTCCTCGAGCTCTGCCAGGTTGAAGTAGCCCATCTCGGGGACCGCCCCGAAGACGAACCCGAACATGTCGCCCGTCTCCTCGTCGTACTCGGTGGCGTAGAAGTCCCAGCCGTTGAAGCAGCTGAACCAGTGGCCGTAAACGATCGTCTCGGCCTTCTTGCCATCCTGCGAGTAGAGGGGCGGGAGCTTCTTCTGAAGCTCTTTCGTCATGAGCTTTTGCATGGTATGATCTCCTGTGTGTTGTTGTGGGAGGCCCCTTTTCGGGGCCTCCTGCTTGCTTTAGGCTGCTTGCTCTGCCGGTCTGATGGGGTTCGTCTCGCCGATGTTCCAATCAACGGTTTTGGCGTTCTGCCACTTTCCCTGATCATCCATGTAGTAGAAGCCGTGCTTTCCGAAGTACTTCCGGACTTTCAAGGCCCCTGACTCGATGCCCTCGGCTATGACCTGCTTTCGAAGATCCTTGACCATGTAAATAATGGCCTCCTCGTCGCTGTTGGTCTTGAATGTCTCGGTTATCTGGGATAACCAGTTGTCGCAGGCCCTCATGATCTCCACCTGCTCGTAATCGGCTCGGGGGATCTCGTTAATTGGCCTGTGCTTCGTGGCCTCCACTGTGTACCTGCCAAGCTCGGGAAAAGCCATGTACTCGTTTACAAGCTTCAAGGCTGTTGCAAGCTCTAGGCCATCCTTTCGGCCCTGGGGGCCTTTCCTGAAGTAGCCTCGTGCTCTCATACCCTCAACTATGGCTAGGATCGTGTGGTTGCTCACCAGCTGACCACTTACCACCAGATCTAAACTCTGCTGCTCTGCCATCTCTGTAGCCTCCTTATTCGGTTCTAAAGCTGCTTGCTAGCTTTGTGGGCTTTGTGGCCCTCATTGCTGACAACTGAATTATTGCACAATAATTAGTGTGCTATAGGCATAATGCACAATAGTTATTGTTCTACACAATACCTGCACAATTCCTATTGTTGTATCCCTATTGTTATTGCTGTATCATCAGGGGATCAGATCAAGGCATGGAGGGAGGTTGCATGACACCGACTGAGGCGCTTAAAGAAATGCTTGACCGTTCCGGCATGAGCATGTACGCGCTTTCAAAGGCCATGGGCAAGAGCAGGAACTACGTTCAGAACACGATCAAACAAGGTTCCGACCTTGGCGCGGGAAACCTCGCGCTCATGGCTTCTCACATGGGATTTAAGCTGACGTTGAACGGAATGGGCGAACCCATCGAGATAACGGAGAGGAGCGAAGATGCCGACGATAATCAAGGGCCAGCCGACTAGCGCCGAGATTCGCAAGCGGCTCAAGGCGGAAGAACGCCCCGTGGTGCTTTCCTGCTCGCTGGGCAAGGACTCGCTGGCCGCCTGGGTGGCGCTTGAGGACGAGGGTATAGAGGTCGTACCGATCTACTACTGGTCTATCCCAGGCCTTCCGATGGTCGAGCAGAACGTGCGAACCATCGAGAAGGTGTTCGGCGTGAAGATACACCAGTACCCGCACCCCAGATGGTCGAGGACGCTCAACAACTGCGTGTTCCAAAGCCCGGCGCACTGCGACGTGATCGAGGCCGCGAACATGCCGGTCTACAGCTACGACGACATGCGCCCCTACATCCTCGAAGACCTCGGCCTGCCCGATGACACGTGGTTCTGCGACGGCGTGCGCGCCTGCGACAACCCGTACCGTCGAGCCAGCCTCACCAAGCACGGCCTCATGAAGCAGACCACGCACAAGGCCTCGGTGGTTGCGGACTGGACGAAGGCAGAGGTCATGGATGCGATCGCCCGCAGGGGCATCGGCCTGCCTCCGGACTACGAGCTGTTCGGGCGCAGCTTCGACGGCCTGGACATGCGCTTCATGAAGCCCCTGCGCGAGAAGCGCCCCGACGATTTCGCCGTGGTCAAGAAGTGGTACCCGTTCATCGAGGCAGACGAGAAGAGGTGGGAGCACTATGGGCTTTAAGTTTGAGAAGCCGCAGAAGGCGCGTAAAGAGGCTAAGGCGGCCGAGGAAGCGCAGCTGACCGACCACCAGAAAAGCTACCGAGACCGCGAGAAGCGCGAGGAGAAGCGCTTTCAGATGGCCGTCGATTCCGGCTTCTGGATCTGCTTCTGCTTCCATGACGCCGAGGAGCGCGGGCGCTTCGCCGATCTGGTCAAGGCCGATGCCGAGGGCTGGACGTTCGGCGACGTAATCCGCCCCGTGTTCGAGGAGCGCATAGGCCTTCAGAACAAGCGGCAGTTCAAGCCGAAGGAGCAGAAGGGCACGCCGATGCCGAACCCGCTCGATTCGGTCGAGACCACCGACAGCCTCGAAGGCGACAGCTTCGCCGAGGCCGATGCCATACTCAAGGCGTTCGAGTCGCTTGAGGTTAAGCCCTACTACGACAACGTTTGGAGCAGCGCCTACTACGTCGTGTGCGTGTTCCGCGACTCCGACGACCTCGAAAGCTTCATCAGGGAGTATGCCCTGGCGAAGTACGGCGACCTGTACATGGACGGGTCGAAGATCCTTGAGGCCCTTGAGGCCTAAGGCCAATCTCACGCGCATAGGAAAATCAAGGCGTCCTTCGGGACGCCTTTTTTGTTCCCGAAAACGAGAGGAGGCAGGCATGTTCGGTCGTATTCGCCGCGCAGCGGGAAACATCGTCAACCGAGTGCGCTCCGCGTTCAATCGCGGTCGCGGCAGCTCTTCCGGCCGCTCCTCCTACTAAGGGGGAACCCAGGGCCAGCGCGATCATAAGGCGCTGGCCCTTTCCATCGTCAAAGCAAAACAGAGAGGAGTGAACGCATGGCAGCCAAGCGAGAGAAGCCCACACTTCCCACCGACACAGACTGGCCCGCCGAGACCGTCACATGGTTCAACGCGTGGCGCGACGACCGTTGCAGCGACCGCTGGGACGAGCGCCAGTGGCAGTACGTCATGGACACCGCCATCGTCCACGCCCTCGTGTACGGCTCCAACGACTTCGGCGCGCTCGCCGAGCTTGACAAGCGCCTGCGCTTCATGGGCCTCACGTTCGAGGACTAGCCATGAACGACCAGAACCTCATCAAGCCGAAGCGCGACCAGACGCCCGAGCAGCGCAAGGCCGCAGCATCGAAGGCCGGCAAGGCGGCTGCGAAGAAGCGCCGCGAGAAGAAGCAGATGCAGGAGATAGCCAAGATCGTGCTGCACATGCCGTTCGAGGGAACGGACGCGCAGCTGGACGACTTGGAGGGCCTGAGCTTCGAGGACTACCCCGACCGCAAGCTCACGGTTTCCGAGATCTCGATCCTCAAGGTCGCCAAGAAGGCGATGCGCGGCGACATAGCCGCCATCCAGTTCCTGCGCGACACCGCAGGCGAGAAGCCCGTGGAGCAGATCGAGGTGTCCGCCGACATCGGGGCCGCTTGCGACGAGATCGGCAAGCTCATCGAGGCGAAGCGCAATGCCGACAAGGGCTGACCTTATCGACCTGGTGTACGACTGCCCCGTTGACATCGCCGTGCGCCTCGGATTCGACAAGCTGACGTCTTTGCACAACGAGTGGATCAAGGACATGGTTTTCGGCACCGACGACGAAACGATCCAGGCGCACCGTGGCAGCTTCAAGACCACGTGCCTAGGCATCTCGTTCGCGTTCATCATCGTGCTGTTCCCCGGCCTGCGATCCATGTTCCTGCGCAAGACAGACGACGACGTGGCGGAGGTCATGGCGGCCACGGCAAACGTGCTGCAAACCGACTACTTCCGCGGCATCGTTCGCATGCTCTACGGCGTGGAGCTTGTGCTTACGAGGGCCACGCAGTCGTCGGTATCGACCAACCTCAAGCAGGGCGTGTCGGGCGCTCCGCAGCTGCTAGGCCTTGGATGCGGAGGGTCGCTGACCGGCAAGCACGCAGACCGCGTGTTCACAGACGACATCGTGAACGTGAAGGATCGCGTGTCGGCGGCGGAGCGCGAGCGCATCAAGCTGATCTACCAGGAGTTGCAGAACATCCGAAACCGTGGCGGGCGCATCTTCAACACGGGCACGCCGTGGCACAAGGACGACGCGTTCCAGCTGATGCCGAACATCCGCCGCTGGGACTGCTGGCAGACGGGCCTCATGAGCCGCGAGGAGATCGAGCAGGTGCGGGCGAGCATGTCGCCGTCGCTGTTCGCCGCCAACTACGAGCTGAAGCACATCGCCGACGAGGACGCCATGTTCACCAACGCCAAGTTCTTCAAGGAGCCTGAGCTTCTGCGAGACGGCATAGGCCACATCGACGCGAGCTACGGGGGCGCGGACTTCACGGCCTTCACGGCCATATGCAACAGGGGCGGCATCTGGTACTGCCTCATCCGCATGTGGCACAAGCACGTGGACGACTGCCTTGACGAGATCATCGGGATTTGCAAGGCGCTGCGCATCGGCTCGATCCACTGCGAGATGAACGCCGACAAGGGGTATCTGCGCAAGGGCATCCTAAAGCGCGGCAGGCCGTGCGTGGGATACCAGGAGAAGGAGAACAAGTACCTGAAGATCAGCACGCACCTTCGCAGCGAGTGGGCGAACGTGCGGTTCCTTGACTGCGACGAGTACCCGCTTGACGCAGAGGCGCTGAACCAGGTGCTCGACTACAACGAGAACGCCGCGCACGACGACATGCCCGACTCCCTGGCGTCCGCGATCAGGCAATGGGAGAACCGACCCGGCATAAAGACCTTCAAGGGAGGTATCTGATTTGAGCCACGAGTTCCATTCCTTCTACTACGACCAGATGCAGCGAGAACCGTCCACCGACGACTTCCGCCTGCCCGCTGGAACCGAGATGACCGAGGAGCTGCTTCAGCGCCTGGTTGACGAGTTCGAGCAAGACCACAAGCCGCGCTACGAGTACCTGGACAAGGTGTACGACACGCATTACGCGATCTTCGACCGATCATGGCGCAAGAAGCCCGGCTACAAGCCGAACAACCGCCTGTCGGCCGACTTCTGCTACACCATCACGGACACGTTCGAGGGCTACTACATAGGCGTGCCAATGACGCTTTCGGTCAAGGGCGAGGACGACGGGCGCAAGAAGGCTGTGGAGGCGTTCATCGCCGACTATACGGCGAGAAACTTCCAGGAGGACGTGGACGCAGAATTGTCTGAGATGGCATCGAAGTTCGGCCATGCCTACGAGATGCTGTACCAAGACGACGAGGGCTTGCCGCGATCCATCGCGGTGTCTCCGCTCACTTCGTTCATGGTCTACGACGATTCCGTGCTGAAGCGCCCCATGTTCTTCGTCCGCTGGTTCTACGGCGACGACGGCGCTATCAAGGGCAGCTATTCCGATGCCCACGAGGTAGTGCCGTTCAGGCGCGGCGATGCCGGCCTGGAGTTCGGCGAGGCCGAGAGCCACAGCTTCGGCAGCGTGCCCGCCGTCGACTTCCGCCAGAACACCAAGGGGCGCGGCCTCTACGAGGGCGTGCTTTCCATGGTCGAGCAGTACAACGCCGTGCTTTCCGAGAAGGCGAACGACGTGGAGTACTTCAGCGACTGCTACCTCGTGGTCAAGGGCAAAGAGCTTACCGATGACGAGCTGGTAAACATCCGCGAGAACAAGGTGATCAACCTCTTCGGCGAGTCCTTGGAGGGCCTTGACGTGGTGTTCCTAGCGAAGCCCAACGCCGACTCCGTGCAGGAGAACCTTATCAACCGCCTTGAGCAGCTGATCTTCAAGATGGCGATGGTGCCCGACATCACTTCCGACAGCTTCGTCACCGCCTCCGGCATAGCGCTCAAGATGCGCATGATGCCCATGAGCAACCTCGCCCGCAAGAAAGACCGCAAGTTCAAGCGCGGCGTGCAGGAGCGCCTGAAGCTCCTAGCCGCCTATCCGTTGAGCCAGGGCTTCAGCGGCGACGATTGGCAGATGGTCGATGTGACCATGCACCGCAACATGCCCGACGACTTGCAGAGCGAGGCATCGGTTGCCGGGCAGCTCTCGGGCATCGTGTCCGAGGAAACGCAACTTTCCGTGCTCTCCTGCGTGAGCGATCCCAAAGCCGAGATGCAGCGCAAGCGCGACGAGCAGGAGGAGAAGGCCAACGCGGTGAGCGATGGCTATCCAACCAACCGAACGATCGAGACCAACCAAGAGGAAGGAACCAACGATGAAGGTAGCGACCTATAGCCGAGGCAAGCAGCTTGCCATCCGCGAGGAGCCAGGCGGCGAGATCATCGGCACCATGGGAAACATGTCGGCGGCGCGGGTGGAGTCCGTCGCCGACGGCTGGGTCGAGCTAACGATGGGCGGATACGTGCGCGAAGACCTCGTGAGCATCTACGGCCTAGTCGATATGACCACCTACAGCATCAAGCAGCCCGAGACAGTGTCAAAGGAACCGCAGCAGGAAATGGATGCCGTCACGCCTGCCGAGCAGCCAGGCGAAACCGAAGCCAAGGAGCAGCCGGCAGAGGACAGCGGCGAGCTTGGCAGCATGAAGCTCAACGATTTGCGCGAGCTTGCCCGCAACAGCGGCGTGAAGATCCCGAAGAACGCCACCAAGGACAAGATCATCGAGCTGTTGCTTTCCAATGAGTAAGCCGAACGACGAATACTGGCGCGAGAGGCGCGACGAGTTCTTGCAGCAGCTGACCAAGGACGAGGCCGACCTTTCGAAGCGCCTTTCAAAGGTCTATGCATCCGAGGCGGCGAAGCTCGACCGCATGATCGCGGCCTACTACGCCAAGTACGGCGAGGACAAGGTGATCGAGTACCGCCGCCTGCTGCAATCCATCAGCGCGGAAGACCGCACGCTGCTCATGGAGCGCATGGACGAGTTCGCCAAGAAGTACCCGCAGTACGCCGACCTCATGCCCGTGCGCGAGAGCATCTACCGCTTGAACGAGCTTGAGGCTATCCAGATGCAGATACGCTTGCAGCAGCTTGAGATCGGCGCGATCGAGCAGGAGGAGTTCCGCAGGCACTTCGAGGAGCAGGCGCGGCGTGCCGCCAACATCGCCGCCGAGGAGCTTGGCTTCGGCAAGGAGTTCTACCGCTACGACTCCGAGGTCGTGCGTGCGACGGTCGGAGCTGCCTGGGCGGCAGGCGGAGACTTCTCGGCCAACATCTGGGCGAACCGCGAGAAGCTGGCGAGCTACCTCAACGACGACTTCTCAAAGCTGATCGCACGCGGCGTCTCGTACGACGAGATTTCGCGCGAGCTTCGCCAGAGGCTCAACCACAGCGGCGCGAAGACCGCCATGCGCCTTGTGTACACAGAGGGAACGTACCTTTTCAACGAGGCGCAGGCATGCGTGCACGAGTCGGAGTTCGACAGCTACGCGCTGTCGTGCATCCACGACGGCAGGGCCTGCGAGGTGTGCCGCGAGCTTGAGGCCTACCAGAAGCAGCACCCGGCAAAGTTCTCCGAGCGCATGCCGGGCACGAACTTCCCGCCGATGCACCCGTGGTGCCGCTGCTCGTACACCCTTGAGGTGGCCGACTGGGACAAGTGGATCGACGATTACGTTGCAAAGCGCGGCGGCGATTCGGCGACCCACGCCATGACGCTGCGATCGAGCGCCATGGTTCGGGAACCTGCCACCACGTCCCTGCTCGAATCGCTGCAACGCGCCGGCTCGGCGCTGGCCGGGCTTGATTTCAGGCTCAAGGGCCAGCAGTCGTTGGCGCGGAAGATCCGCACCGACTCGCACAAGCTCGATGTGAGCGAGAAGGAGGCATCAGACGGCATCAACGACGTGCTGCGCTACACATACGTGCTGCCAGTCGAGTCGTTCGCTGACGAGTTCGCGCGCATCAGGCAGGCGCTTGAGAAGGCGGGCTATACTGTGGTGAAGGTCAAGAACACGCTCGGCGACGCATCGAGCGCTTACCGTGGCGTCAACACGCAGTTCGAGACGCCCGACGGCTTCAAGTTCGAGCTTCAGTTCCACACGAAGCAGAGCCTCGACGTGAAGGAGCGCAACCACGCGCTCTACGAGGAGGAGCGGTTGGAGGACACCCCGCTTGAGCGCAAGTGGGAGCTTCGCCGCGAGATGGCCGACAACGCCGCGAAAATAAAGACGCCGCCGAACATCGAGGAGGTTCGCAAATGATTTACTACACCGACGACTCCCGCAGGCGCGTATCGCGCTTCGATGCGGAACAGATGGTGTGCGAGACCTACGATTTCACGCTCGGGCGCTGGGTATTCGACACAGAGGTGTTCGGAACGCAAAGCGGCGACCTATGGCTAGACGAGATTGGCCAGGAAGAGGCCGAGGCGATTATAAGAAAGCGCGACAAGGCGCTGCACCGATAGCAAACAGGCGAAAACCGAATAGGCATCTCATCTCAACGGCACAATCAAGGCCCCCAACACGGGGGCCTTTTCTTTTGCGTCAAGGAGGAGCCATGGAGATCGAATACATCACCCGCGCTGGGTGCCCGTCATGCGAGGCGTACCGCCGAGCGGTCATAGACCCGCTTTCCGAGGAGTACCCGGGGCGCGTGAGGGTTCATCAGGCATGGGACGGCCTCATGGAGCGGCTGAACAACGCCGAGCGCATCACCCGCGTTCCCATGGTCGTTGTAACCGACGGCGGGCGCGAGGTCATGCGCCTGCTTGAGATGCCAACGCTTGAGCGCCTTGAGGACATCCTGGAACCCGCCTGACGGGCGAATCTCACGCATGAAGGACACTCGCATGGTCAAAGACCGACCGAGCGTTGAGGTCGTTAAAAGCCACGGTTCGGGCAGGCGTGGAACCCGCTAAAAGCTACGGAAAACGTGCAGGCATGAGCCACGAGAAACCTTATGGAGGGTACGAAGCATGGCAAAGGACGGAAACCGACAGAAGTTCGCAGGAGTAGCGGGCGGAAACCTCACCCCGCCGCAGCAAGGCGACGAGGGAACCGAAGGCGCTGGCGAAGAGGCGGGCACCGAGGGCGAAGGCCCCGAAGGCGACCAGCAGGGCGCGGGTGAAGACCCGGACGACAAGGGAAGCAAGCCCAAGACGAAGGGCAAGACCTACACCGACGCCGACGTTGACGAGATCGTCAAGAAGCGCATCTCCCGCGAGCGCGCGCAGATCGAGAAGCAAATCCGCGAGCAGATCAAGCAGGAGGCCGACGACCAGCGCAGCGAGGCCGAGAAGCTTGCGGGCATGAACGACTTGCAGCGCGCGCAGTACGCGCTTGAGAAGGCCAACGCCGAGAAGGCTGCGCTTGAGCGCCGCATCAACCTGTCCGAGCAGATGGGCGTTGCGCGCGCCGAACTGAAGGCCGCAGGCATCGACCTCGGCGACGAGCTTCTTTCCATGTTCGTGACGGAGAAGGCGGACGACACCAACGCCGCGATCTCCAAGATCAAGGAGCTTTTCCCCAAGGCGGTAGACGCCGCAGTGCAGGAAGCGCTCAAGCGCCAGCCCCCCAAGGCGGGCAGCGAGGGCAAGCCCCAGTCCTTCGGCGCTAGCTTCGCAGCCGCATACAGCAACCGAATGAACGGAGGAAAGAAAGATGGCGCTCAATAAGGCGTTCACCTACGGCGAGTCCGAAAGCATCCTCGATTCCGAGGTGGGCATCGTCACCAAGACGCGAACCGCTACCCAGGCCATGGCCAAGGAGGTAGACGGTCGCAAGATCATCAAGGCCGGTGCGCTGTTCACCGGCACCGACGAGTTCGGCGTGTTCCTTGAGGACTACGACATGACGGACACCGACAAGTGCCCCGTCGCCGTGATCTTCCAGGGCCGACTCAAGGCCGACAAGGTATCCACCGAGGCCAAGGCCAAGAAGGCGGACTTCGCCGCCGCAGGCCTCTACCTCGTGTAAGAAAGGAGCAGCTTAGATGCGTCCCATTTCCGAGCTCATCACCGAGCGCGACATGCTCGACTTCTCGCAGGGCTTCAACGTCCAGCGAAACTACCTCGGCTCCCGACTGTTCCCGGATCAAAAGACCCAGTACATCGAGGCCGAGTACTCCCGCATCGTGGAGAACGGCAACCTTCCCACCGTGGCAATGATCCACGGCTTCGACACCGAGGCGCACATCGCCTCCCGCGTTCCGTTCGAGCGCGTCGTCACCGAGCAGCTGCTCATCAAGGAGAAGATCAACCTCACCGAGCGCCTGCGCCTCGTCACGCGCGGCCTCGACATGCAGATGGACTCCGTGCGCCGCTACTGCTTCGACGACGTTGCCCGCATGGCAGAGTCCGTCGTCGCCCGCGTCGAGAAGGCCAAGATGGAGGCCCTTTCCACGGGCAAGATGACCATCAACGAGAACAACGTCTCGATGGAGGTCGATTTCGGCGTCCCCAGCGACCAGAAGGTAGCCACCAAGTGGGCCGTCGCCGACGCCGACATCATCGGCGACATCGACAAGTGGGTGACCATCGCCAACGGCAAGGGCCAGACCCCCACCGTCGCAATCACCTCCAAGAAGGTGTTCTCCCTTATCCAGCGCAACGCAGCCGTGCAGAAGGCAATCTTCGGCATCAACGGTGCCGGCATCCTGCCGAGCCTCGCGCAGGTCAACAACCTGCTCGCGCAGCAGTTCAACGGCCTCACGCTGAACATCGACGAGGAGCGCTACGGCGTGATCGACACCGCCGCCGACTCCATGAAGGTTACCCAGGGCCGCTTCTTCCCCGAGGACAAGTTCGTCATGTGCTCCGTCGGTTACGACGGCTCCGTTGGCACCGGCCTTTGGGGCGTAACCCCCGAGGAGCTTGAGCAGGGCGGCGCGTTCGACGAGAAGCGCCAGGAGCAGTACGTCACCTGCGTTCGCTGGGACACCCAAGACCCGGTTGCCACGTGGACTAAGGCCTCCGGCCTGTTCATCCCCGTGCTTCCCAACGTCTACGGCCATATCATCGCCACCATCGACACGACCTCCGAGCAGGCGCTCGAAAATGGCGATCGCCCGGTAGAGGGCTAGCCATGGCATCCCTCGCAGACCGCGTAAAGGCGCGTTACCTGGAAGACGAGGCAGTGCCGGCAGACGCCGTTATCGAGGAGATGATCGCGACGGTATCAGACCGCCTGTGCATCCGTCTCAAGGTGGCCGAGCTGCCGCGCCTCGCCGAGTCGATCGCCGTGGATGCGGCGATCAAGGCCCTGCGCCTGCGCGGCTACGAGGGCAGCACCTCCGAATCTGCATCGGACGGCGGCAGCATGTCGAACTCCTTCGTTGACGACGTGCTGTCCGCCTATTCCGCCGACATCGAGGCCCTGCGCGATGCGTGCCATCCCAAGGGCATCAAGTTCATGGGGGCGCGGCGATGAGGTGGTACAGGGCGGCTGCGATCAAGCGCGAGCAAACGGGCACCGACGAGCTGCACAACCCCGTGTGCTCCGAGGTGTCCGCCTTCGACTTCTTCGTTCGCGTAGGCCCGTGGCACAAGCTCAAGGCAGACAACGCGGGCAACGCCTACGACGGCGTTACCCGCTCACTGCTCACCAAGAGGCCCGCAGCAGACTTCGGCGGAATGTGCGCGGTCGAGGTGAATGGCCACGCCTACGAGCTGGCGAACGTATCAGCGGACGGCGATACGACCGTCCTCACCGTGAAGGGGTTCAAGCCATGGGTTTTGTGATCCAAGACGTGAACGACCTCGCGGGAAAGCTGAAGCGGCTTTCCTCCGTGCGCTTCGATGCGGTCATCACGAAGAACATGGCCCAGATCTTCAACCGTGGCAAAGCCGACGGCGGAACGCCCGTATCGACCGAGAAGACCAGGCCGGGCGGGCCGCACGGCGAGCTGCGCATGTCGCTGGGCCACTCGGGAGACACCGTTGGCTACACGAAGAGCTATGCGCCGCACGTCGAGTACGGCCACCGAACCGTGAACGGCGGTTACGTGCAGGGCCAGCGGTTCCTCAAGCGGAACGTGGACACGCAGCGCCCGATTTTCAAGCAAGACCTGATCGACCAGCTGAAGAAGCTCTAAGGAGGAACGATGCCGCGAGCAGTGCAGCGCCTAAGCCTGGCCGTGTTTCTCGGTTGCCTCATTGACGCGATCGAGCAGGGCACCGGCACGAAATGCTACGACAGCCCCGAAAACAGGGCTTCTCCGCTATACAGCGTGGAGCTTCAGAACACGCAGCCAGAGAACACCAAGACCATGTACATCGACGCGATCAGCGTATGGGTTCACTGCATAAGCGAGCCTGTGCGCCCGTACAGCAACGCAAAGGTTCTCGGCATGATCCAGCGCCTTGAGCAGGCGCTTGCGGATGGGTTCGAGCTGCCCGAACCGTTCTCCCTATACCGCACGACCTTCGACGGCGTGCAGACGCTCAAGAAAGACGAAACCGACGAGGGGCACGCGATCGTGGGGGTAACCTTCCGCGTTTGCTACGGCCTCCGCGTCAAATAACGAGAAAGGGGCCGCAATGGCTTCCGTTACCGACAACAAGCTCGTTGGGTGCGACTTCGACTCCGCCACCGCAAAGGCGCTCAACGGCAACGACATCGTGGCGCTCGTGACAGACAGCACGGGCGCGAACCTTCTGGCCGTGGCGGGACAGCAGGGGCTTTCCTTCAACCTCAACCAGGACACCACCGAGGCGGCCACCAAAGACGACGCCATCGGCGGTTGGAAGCTGCGCTTCGCCAGCAACAAGGACTGGGACGCGTCCATCGACGGCCTCTACTCGCCCGACGACGAGGCCACGAAGATGGTCGCCAAGGCGCTCGCCGACGGCACCTACCTCTGCCTGAAGATCTGCAAGCGCATCCGCTCAACCGCGAACACCAAGTACGTCCCCCTGCGCATGGGCCTGGCGATTGTCACCTCCGACACCTTCGAGGCGCCGAACGACGACAACACCACCTATTCCATGGAGTTCCAAGGCTCCGGCAAGCCGTGGCTCTACGAGACCGCGACCGAAGACCAGATCACCGCAGCGACCGTGACCGTCACCAACGACTAAGGAGCACACGAATGGCAGAAGAGAAGGATTTCGACGAGTTCATCGAGGGCAACGAGTCCGACGAGGAGCTGGAAGACGCCCTCGAAGATTCCGTCAAGGAGGAGTTCAAGGGAGAGCTTGAGCAGGACATCGAAGAGATGGAGCGCGCAACGTTCACCGTCAAGGGGCGCGAGTGCGAGATCGCCTTCACGCGAAAGCGCATCGACCTCTACGAGGAGCGCCACACGCCCATCATCGCCTCTTTCTACAAGAACGACGGCATGTTCACGTTCAAGGAGCTTTCCGCCATTGCCGGCTACGGTCTGAAGCTCGTGGGCGGCGGCTACTTCATCCCGAACAAGGGCGAGGAGATTGTTAACAAGTTGATCGAGGCCAACGGCTACCCCGCCGTGTACCAGGCCGTGATGCTGGCCCTTCAGCGCGACTGCGCTTTTTTATTCATGGGCGCACAGAACGCGCTCTCACTCGCCTAACGGGCTTCGAGTACTTCAAGACCGTTCAAAAGCGCGGCGAGGATGCCGAAGACGCCGCCCTGTTCCACAGGGAGGCCGATTTCGCGTTCTTCGCCGCGCGTCTCGGCTGGGACTACGAGCAGTACGCCCAGCACACGCCCGTCCAGCTCATGTTCGTGCGCAAGGAGCTTGAGACCGCGACGGTTCGCGACTCCAACCTGCTCAAGGATGCGGTTCAGGTCGCCGTAGCCAACTGCCTTTCCAAGAAGACCTACAAGCTCTGGCAGAAGCGCAACGGCGAGTTCCGCGAGACGGACTTCACCCACGCCGAGATCGACGCTCTGAAGGAGCAATACCGCAAGAACCCGCCTTGGACGCCATGGGGAGGTGCGAAACCGAATGGCTGATTACGTTCTATCCGCAAAGGGAACCTACGACGGCTCCAACATGGACGGCGGCCTCGACAAGTCCGCATCCAAATTGAGCGGCCTCAAGGACACCGCCAAGTCCGTAGGCTCGCAGGTGGCGGGCTTCTTCGCTACAAGCTTCGGCAGCGTCGGAAAGTCCATCGCCACCGCGATCGGCACGGTGACCGCAGGCGTCACAACGCTAGCCGCGACCGGCGGCATGAGCCGCGCTCTCAACATCGAGAAGGCGCAGGCCATGTTCAAGGGCATGAAGCTCGAATGGGGCGACTTCTACCAGACGATCCAAGATTCCGTAGACGGCACCGCCTTCGGCTTCGACACAGCAGCGACGGCTGCGGCGCAGCTGGCGGCTTCCGGCGTCGCGGCAGGCTCCGACATGGAAAAGGCCCTCAACGGCTGCGTCGGCACCACCGCAACGTTCTCTCAAGACCTCGGCGACCTCTCGTCGATCTGGGCAAAGGTTGCCGCCAACGGCAAGCTCTCGGGCGAGCAGGTGGCCCAGTTCACCGATCGGGGCATCAACGCGATCTCCGTGCTGTCCACCTATCTCGGCAAGTCCTCCGACGAGGTCTCCGCCATGGTCACAGCCGGCAAGATCGACTTCCAGACGTTCTCCGACGCCATGTACGCGTCTTTCGGCGATTCCGCAAAAGCAGCCAACGAGTCGTTCACCGGCTCCATGGCGAACATGAAGGCGGCGCTTTCCAAGATCGGCCAGGACTGGATGACCCCGCTCAAGGACTCCGCCATCCCCGTGTTCAACTCCATCCGCGGGGTTCTCAACTCGTGCCGCGCGGCCCTCAAGCCGCTTTCCACGGCTTTCGGCGAATTCCTGGGCGTCACCTACGATGCCCAGGGCAACCTCACGCGCACCGGCGGAGCAGTCGAGAAGCTTTGCACGTTCCTCGACGGGCTGGCCGAGAAGATCAAGGGCGTAGACTTGTCGCAACTCGGCACGGGCGGACAAGTTGCCGCTGCTGCTCTTGCGGCGCTCGCTGCCGTATCCCTCGGCGGGCTTATCGGCCAGATCCCCGTTCTCGGCGCTTTGGCGAACTCGCTCACGGGCGGGATCATTCCTGCAATTAAGGGTGTTGCCACAGGCTTTGCGGCGCTGAGCGCACCTGCCGCCGTTGCCATTGCCGCTATCACTGCATTTGCGGCGATCTTCGCTTACAGCATGGCCACCAACGAGGCGTTCCGAAACCAAATCATCGGCATAGCATCCAGCATCGCGTCATCGCTTGCCCCCGCGTTCCAGTCGCTCACCGGGCTTGCCGAACCGCTCCAAGGTCTCTTTGCCGCCGCCGTTATCGTTGTGAACAGCTTCGCGCTCGCACTTGGCGGCCTGGTGGCTGCGGTGGCCCCTGTGATCGCCACCATTGTTTCGGGACTCGTGCCGATCATCAGCACGATCATCGAAGCGGTGGGCCAGATCGCGCTCGTGATAACGACGACGCTCTGCCCGATTATCCAGCAGGTTACCGACCTCATAACGGCCAACATGCCCGTTATCCAAGAGGTCATCACCGGCGTTCTGACGGTGATCCAGACGATAATCAACACGGTTCTGCCCGTCATGGTCGAGATCTTCAGCTCAACCATGGCCGCCATCCAGGCCGTTATCGATGCCGTCTGGCCGTACATCTCTGCAATCGTCACGGCGGCGATGAACGCCATCCAGGCAATCGTGACGATCGTCCTCGGCATCATCAACCAGGACTGGGGCAGCGTGTGGAACGGCATCCAGGCGCTCGCTTCGAGCGTATGGATCATCATCGAGAACATCGTCAACGGCGGTGTCGTGTTCATCCAGGCGGTCATCACGAACGGCCTTGCGCTGATCCAAAGCGTCTGGGATTCCATCTGGTCGGCGATCGGCGATTGGGTGGCGAACCTCTGGAACACGATCAAGTCCGTCGTGCAGGGCGGCATAAACAACGTCAAGTCGTTCATCTCAAGCGGCCTCTCGACCGTGCAGGGCCTTTGGAACTCGGCGTGGAGCACCGTGCAGAGCATCCTCAACAACGCTTGGAGCGGGATCACCAACGGCGTTTCGAGCGGCATCAACTCCGTGGTGAGCTTCGTTTCCTCGATCCCCGGGCGCATCGTCGGCGCACTCGGCAACCTCGGCTCACTGCTCTACAGCGCCGGCAGCTCCATCGTGAGTGGCCTGCTCAACGGCATCAAGTCGACCATCGGCGGCGTCTACGACTTCGTGTCCGGCATCGCCGGAACGATCGCGAGCCTGAAAGGCCCGAAGCGCAAGGACTTGAGGCTCCTGATCCCCAACGGCGGCTGGATCATGCAGTCGCTCGAAACGGGCCTCAAGAAGCGCTTCGAGGGCGTGAAGGACACCGTTTCGGGCTTCGCCGACGAGCTGAGCATGTCGTTCGGCGGGCCTGATGTCACCTACGAGACCGGAGCCGCAGCCGCAGTCGGAGCGGTGGCCGGCGGCGACACCTATTACATGACCATCGACGGCAACACGGCAGACGCAGACATCGCGGTGGCTAACGCCATCGACGTGCTGGTATCCGCCGCACGCCGCTCTTCCACGGCGAGGAGGTAGACGTGGGAACCTATACAAGAGAGATCCAGATCGCGGGGCTCAACCGCTGGTATTGCGGCTACATCTCGGTCGATGCGGTGAACACCGTCAATGACACCACCTCGCGCATCACAGTCACCGCCGCGCTCGAAGACAAGTACGCCGCGCAGTACGGCACGCACTATGACGTAATCGTCAACGGCGTCACCTACAGGTCGCGCGACGTGCTGCTCAACAACTACGGCAACTGGGCCACGCGCGACGCCGTGACCTTCACCGTGGACGTCGGGCGCGGAGCCAGCGGCTGGAACTGCTCCGTGCAGATCCACGTCTACGGCAAGACGTACAACAACTACTACGGCAGCGCGGGCGGCGACGCCTGGGCAACGGAGTACGCTTGGATTCCCCAGCGCGGGTACTCGCAGCCGCATCCGCCCAGGAATCCGAAGCTTGCTCGCGTTTCCGACACCTCGCACAAGATCACGTGGGACGTCGATTACACGGGCATGGACGGCGCATACCCTTGGGCTGGCGTGTACGTCGATCGACGCACCGACGACGGCTCATGGGTCAATATCGCCGACGTGTCGTGGGACGTGACCAACTACACCGACAACTCCACGAAGCCGGGCCATAAATACGAGTACCGCCTTTGCGCCCACGGCCCTGGCGGCAATTCCACGCACGTGTCCTGCGGAACCGCCTACACCACGCCCTCCGCGCCATCGCGCGTGGAGGCCGTTAAGGCGGGCGCCACCGAAGTAACGCTTCGCGTCTACGGTGCTTGGACATATGCAGCCGCATGGGACATCCAGCGCTCGACGGACGGCGGCAGCACATGGTCGTCCATAACGGCCAGCACCGAGGGTGAAGACCCCGCTTGGCTCGACCTGCACGACAAGGCCGCTCCTGCGGGAACGGTCGTATACAGGGTCAGGGCCAAGCGCGGAAGCCTTGCCTCCTCGTGGGTCAAATCGAACTCCGTCACGACGATCACGCCGCCGCTCGCCCCGAAGGTGACCGCAAGCTCCGTCGTGCCGACCGGAACAGCGGCAAGCGTGGCATGGGTGCCCAACCATCAGGACGGCTCGGCACAGACCGCCGCGCAGATCGAGTTCAGCGGCCCAGAGACGATCACCAAGTCGTACACGACCGCCAAAAGCGCATCCGTGGCGCTCGCGAAAGGCAACTGGAAGGCGCGCGTGCGCACCAAGGGCCTCCATGCCGATTGGGGCGCATGGTCTGGATATGTGGCGATCGTCGTCGCCGACTACCCGCAGTGCTGGGTGGCATCGCCCGCCACCGATGGCATCCTGATCGACCAGGTTCCGCTCACCGTAAGCGTGGCCGCGTCCGACGAGACGGGCATCGCCCAGGCAACGCTTTCCCTTGCCGAGGTCGGCGGCGCAGTTGTCGCCACCGCAGACGTCACGAGCTTGCAGCCCGTGCAGTTCGGCAGCTACGCGACCATCAAAAACGGCATCGACTACATGCTCACGCTTGTGGTCGTCGGCGGCTCCGGGTTGTCGAAAACCGCCACGCGCCGATTCAGGACGCATTGGGCGGAACCTGCGACGCCGGTGGTCACCGTTTCCTACGGCGACGACCTTACATGCCACGTGAAGGTCGAGAACGGCGTTTCACCCTACAACGTCGAGGAAACGACGCTTATCGGCCCGATGACCTACGACGAGGACAACAACGAGCTTCCCATGTTGGGAACGATCACGTGCGATGGCCACGAGCTTGTGCTTGGCAGCGCATCGAAGTGCGAGAGCTTCATCGTCGAGCGAATCTACGACGATGATTCAAGCACGCTGGCAAGCGGCCTGCTCGATGCCCAGGAGACGATCGACCGCGTTCCGCCGCTCAATGCGGACATGAAGTACCGCGCAACAGGCACGGCCGCGAACGGAACGTCTGCGTATGCCGAGATCGACGCGAAGCTGCTTGCGAGCTGCATGGCGCTCAATTTCGGGCAGGATGCGTCAACGCTCATCAAGATGGAGCTTGATGCGGGCTATTCCACGTCTGCGGCGCGCAGCTACAAGAGCTACCACTTCGCCGACGGCGGGGAGAACGGCGGGCTTCCGATGTCGTACCCGCTCGACGAGTGCGACCTTGCCACATCCGCCTCGTGCCTCTTCCGCCGCGACGGCCACGACGCCTTCCGACGCGCCATGAAGAGCCAATGGCAGGGCTGGTGGCGCGGCCTCGCTGGCGAGCGCGCCTTCGGAGCGATGACGTTCAGCGAATCGCTCAAAGCGCCGGGGCTTTGGTCGGCATCCGTGAAGATAGAGCACGACGTATTCGAGGAGCCGAACAATGCCTGATTGGAAGAAGCGCTTCGCATCGTCCTACCGCTACATGCGCGTAGACCGCAAGACGAACCTAGACGTCGAGCGGCTTAGGAACATCTGCAACGGCGGGACGATCGAGCGCAACCTGGATACCAACTACGAGACGGGCAAGGTCAGCTACAAGGGCGCGCTAGACCTCGGGAGCGACCTTTTGCGCGTGTACCTTGAGGCAGCGTTCCCAGATGGCTCTATTCACCTTGAGCCTCTTGGAACCTTCCTCGTGTCAACGCCGAAGCGCCCGATCGGCCAGGCGCTGGCCGAGGCAGACCTTTCCGGGCGATTGGCCGAAGTTGACGAGGACGAGTTCGACCAGCCGAGATCGGTTCCCGCCGGCACGAACGCCGTTGACTATGCGGCGAAGCTGCTGCGCGAGGCCGGCCTTGAGGTGATCGCCGACCAATCGGACTTCAAGCTCACGACGGCGTGGGTGGTCGGAGCGATCGGAAACGGAGAGAGCAACTACCGAACCCGCCTAAAGGCTGTCAACGCGCTTCTCGCGGCGGCTGGGTTCAGCTCCGCTTCATGCGACCCGCTGGGCCGAGTGCTGCTGCGGAAGTACATCGAGCCCGACAAGCGAGCGCCAACCATGGTCATGGAAGAGGGCAAGGGCGCACGCTTCGTGGACGACGGCACCGAGGAGTTCGACAAGTCGAAGGTAGCGAACGTCGTCCATATCGACTACTCGACGAGCGACGAGAGCATACGCGGCACCGCCATAGACTCCGACCCGAACAGCGAGTACTCGACCGTGCGCCGTGGCTGGCGCAAGGCGGTTTCCTACACGCGAAGCGAGCTTCCTCACGGAAGCACAGCAGCCGAGCGGCAGGCAAACGCGAATGCCGAGGCGCAAAGCCTGCTTGCCACAGAGCAATCGGCTATCCACCGCCTAACGGCCACACACATCTACGCGCCCGTCGGCATTTCCGACGCTATCGACGTGCGCTGGCCAAGCGAGGGTATCAGCGGGAACTTCGCAATCAGGAAGCAGACTCTCACCCTCGTGGGAGGATGCCCGATGGAATTGGAGATGAGACGCTTTGAACGTTAACGACATAAGCAACGCGGGCGACATGCTCGCCGAGCTTTTCACGCCGAAAGGCGGCTCGGGCCATTCCATGGGCTTCGCCACGGTCAAATCGATATCCGACGCGAAGGTTACCGTCTCGATGTCGGGGGCCACGCTTTCCGGTCTACCGATGACCACTGGCTGTTCAAGCGCCAAGGCGGGCGACCGCTGCATTGTCGAGACGATCGGGCCGCAGGCCATAGTAACCGGAATCATCGCGAAGTAGAGGAGGTGCGATGGCAGACGAAACGCAGATCGCGGCGTTTGTCCTCAACGAGAACGGCAACATCGACCGCGTGAGAACGACTGACGGCTCTATTTACCGCATCGAGTCAACGCTTGCCGTGGAGGCGGCGGAAGAGGCAAAGACAGCAGCCGCCAACTGCAAGACCATGACGGAAAGCGCTGAAACGGCCGAGAAAACGCGCGTGTCCAACGAGAACGCTCGGAAAACGGCTGAGACAGAGCGCGGCAACAACGAGACAACCCGCAAGAACAACGAGACGTCGCGCAAGAACGCCGAGACAACACGTCAAGACAACGAAACTGCGCGAAAGAATGCCGAAACCACGCGCCAGAACAACGAGACGAGCCGATCGAACGCC
>DBGBJN010000282.1:0-7495 GCA_048449885.1 Collinsella sp. | reverse complement strand
GAAGGGGTCTCATTATCCACCTGAGAGTTCTGCTCGACAGCGAAGGTCGAATCGCGCTGAGCATCAATGGCTGACTCAACAGAAGCAATAGCAACGTTAGATGCGGAACCTTCGTCAGTGTTATTCGAATCAAGGGCGTATAACATCGAGGGCGAACTCAAAAGGAGCCCCAAAGAAACAAGGCCGGAAAAGACCAGCACCCCGAATGAGCATTTCTTCATAGCAGCACGGTATCCAATCACGCAGCGACCCCGTCACCTCAGGGCAACGGGGTCTCAATCAAAACTAACTCAGTAATGTGCTAGCCAATTTGCTGGCAGTTTTTGCACTCTCGTGAGGCACCACGCCTCTGGGCCTCCTGAATAGAGATCTGCGAATAGCCCTTTGCGTCCTTACCAACGGTACGGCACTTATGCGTATGGTAAACATTGCTACCGTTCTTATACCAAACTAGGCCGTAGCCCGGAATCCACTTACCGTCCTCGCCGACATAATAGGAGCCGATCCAGGCATTCGTAGCCATGGCACCGGAAGACTGGAGGTAGTAGTCGCCGACCCAGGAGTCGTGGGCCATAGCGCCGGAACCGCTAAAGTAGTACCAGGCGCCGCCGACCTGACGCCAGCCGGTGACCATCGCGCCGGAATCGTCGAACCAGTACCAAACTCCACCAACGTTAGCCCAAGAGTTAGAGGCCATAGCGCCCGAACCTCCGAGCCAATACCACGTGCCGCCATTGCTGAGCCAGCCGGTTGCCATGGCGCCCGAACCGCTCGCATAGTACCAAGAGCCGCCTGCCAAGAACCAGCCAGTGGCCATTGCACCGGAGTCGCCGAACCAGTACCAGGAGCCGCCGAGGCTGCGCCAGCTGTTAGCGACCATGGCGCCCGAACCGTCGAGGTAGTACCACGTACCGCCGATGATGAGCCAGCCAGTGGCCATCGCACCGGAAGCGTTGGCGTAGTACCACGTCCCCGAAACGTTGATCCAGCCGGTCAGCATGACACCATACTCGTCGAAATAATACCAAGTTCCACCGATATTATGCCAACCGGTCAGCAGTTCGCCACTGGAGGTCGCATAGAACCACTTTCCATAGATGGAGTCATAGAGCCAGCCGCTATGCTGCATGCGGCCATCGGCGTTGGCACCAGGGGTGTTCAGGAAGTAGTTCTTGCCGTCAATCTGAACTCGGCCGTATGCCATATCATGGCTTTCGGGATAGAAGTAATACTTGTCCCCACCGATAGACTGCCAGCCCGACACCGCGGTCCCGTCAGCGCCAAAATAGTACCAGACAGCTTCGTATTCGTTATGCCACTGGTTCGTGACCATGGCGCCAGTTTCGGGATCGAAATAGCGAAGGCTGCCGTCCTCGCACCGAACGAGTCCAGTCTTCGGACGACCGTCGGAACACCATTCCGTAATCGGTCCACCGCCTCCGCCACCGCCAGCAATATCAGCAAATGAGGGCGCCGGGGCAACCGTCATGCAGGCAGCGGCAAATGCAACAACTCCCAGCACTGTTAGTCCGTGCCATCTTTCTCGAAGGTTTTTCATACGACATCCTTTCTCCGAGATTTAAGGCTCTCTTAAGTTATTTTTAAACTATCAATTCAGTATTTCAACGGGAAATCGATAAAAGGTGTCTTTGTGACTGCAATTTAAATATGAGTCGCCACACCTCAACCGTTACGCTAAATAGCTTCTGAGTCAAACCGAGCACATAAGCGAACCAATTTAATACGGCCACCTGAAAAATCCTGACGCATGTTTTCGATATGACAAGAGCTGCTTGAACGAGGAATACTTGAACCCCACCGCCCTTGCAGCTCTTGAGGATACTTTGCCGGAACTTGGCATTACTTCGCACTAAAACGAGAAGTACTCACTGTCGGAGGATAGATTTGGTCCGAGCCACGGGTCGCCATCGAGAAAGAACTCAGGCCAGCGCCGCATGAACAGTGCCTGCTCGCGCTTCCAGCGGCGCAGCTTTTCCTCGTTGGCCTCTTCCCTGCCGCGCGAGGTGAACTCGTAGTGATACAGCTCGGCATAGGGCGTAAAGATGGTGCGGTAGCCCGCCTCCCACACACGAAGGCAAAAGTCCGCGTCGTTGAAGCCGACGGCGAATTCCTCGTCGTAGCCTCCGACCCGCTCAAATACGTCGCGTCGGACCATCTGACAGGCACCTGTTACGGCGCTAAAGCTGCCCGGTCGTACGGCACGAGCAAGATAGCCCTCGCGCTTTGCCGAGAAGTCCTGGTTGGCATGGGCAAGTGCGCCGCGCACCCCAACCACAATGCCGGCATGCTGCACCAGATGATCGGCAAAGTAGAGTTTGGCGCCCACCACGCCCGCATCGGGACGCTGCAGATAACCCATCATCTCTTCGATAAAGTCGGGGCTTATGACCTCGGTATCGTTGTTGAGCAGCAGCAGATAGTCGCCCTTGGCATGCTCCACGCCAAAGTTAATGATCTGGGAGTAATTGAACTCGCCCGGCCAGTACACAACGCGCGCGCTACCTTTGCCCTCAGATGCCGCGACCACGCGCTCCGGCAGGGTTTCGTAATACGCAAACGTCTCCGGGGCTTCGCTGTTGTTCTCCACCAAGACGATCTCGTAGTTGGCATACGTGGCCTTCTGGGCGATCGACATCGCACAAGCATCGAGCGTCTCAACATGGTCCTTGGTGGGAATCACAATGCTCACCAGTGGCGCAGGCTCCGGCAGCGCATAGCGCATGCGGTAGACAAACGGCGTCTCGGTCTCCTCGACCGTTCCGTGAACGCCCAGCGAGTCAAAGTGGCGCTGCAGAGCCAGGCGCCCAGCCTCGATGGCATACGGTTTGCTGTCGGCGGATCCGTCGGCGGTCGATCCCGGATGAACGCGCCAGTGATACAGCACGTGCGCAACATGCTCAAACCGCGCGCCCGCCGAAAGGCAGCGAAGCGTCAGGTCGTAATCCTGGGCGCCCGCGACGTCTTCCGGCGATATGCCAATGCAATCGATGAGCGCCTTCTCCACCATCAGGAAATGCGTCACGCAGTTATGGCTATAGAGCAGGTCGACGTTAAGCTTGGTCTTAAAGACCGGCTGGCCCCACTCCCCTGCTTTCTGGAACATGTCCTCGTCGCAGAACAGGACCTGGGGACGCTCGCCCTCGGCCGCCTTATTCAGCGCGGAAACATACTGGAATAACGCGTCCGGTTCCAGAATGTCGTCATGGTCCAAGAACGCGATGTAGTCGCCCATCGCTTGCTCAATACCTGCGTTGGTGTTGACCACAATGCCGCCGTTGCCGGGCAGCCCAATGCGACGAACGCGCTCGTCGTTGGCACTTGCCGCAAGATTGGCCACCGCATCCCATTCGGGCGAGGCGTCCATAAGCAGCAATTCCCAGTTGTCATAGCTCTGGGCTAGCACCGAGTCCAGCAGCTCGCGCAGGTAGACCCGATCGGTCTTGTAGCACGGCACCACAATGCTCACGAGCGGCCTATAGGCAAAGGCCGCCGAAGCGACACGCTGGCACGCCAGATCGCCCGGCTTTGCGCGATGCTGCTCAAACCAACGTCGATAAGCTGCGTCGTCAGCGCGTGCATCCTTCATGCGGTTCCAGCTGTCGTCGACCATGCCGTTGTACAGGCGACCATCCATGGCGCAAAACCCGCTCTGGATCTGCTCCGTGGGATCGCTCACAATCGCGACAAAATCTCGTATATCCTGAGGCATCTCAACGCTCAGATACGTTTTGTTGACGCGGCATCCGTTCTGCTGCGGTACATCGACCTGCGATTCAAACACATGCACGGTGATATCGATAGCGTTCATATGCGTATCGAAGACCTGGAGCTCAGGTGCGCACTGGGGGTCTCCCACCCACGTAACCTCATAGCGCCACACCGCGCCGGCGTCTGCCGGTAAATAACGAACGGCATCGATCTCATAGCGACCGCAGCACTCGCCGCGCTGTGCATCGCGAACGAGCGCACACATCGCAGCCTTTGCTTTGTAGTTAATCTTGGATTCCAGCTTGGCCACGCGGCTATCGAGGCGAATGGAGCCAAGCTTTTGGCCACCGGACACAAATGCAGCGTCGATCGTAGAGCCATCCAAAAACGGAAGCACCAAGACGGCAAGCTCGCGCTCGTAATCGGCAACGGAAGGGCAAAGCGCCAGCACACGGCCATGGTCAACCGGGAGTACCAGCGACGGCACACAAGAACCGCTCGTCGTCGCGCGGACAAAGGCCTGAGAACCTTCTTGCTCAATAAGCGCGGCGACATCCTGGCCGGCAAAACGAAGCAGCACAAACAGACGGCCCTGGCTGCGGCAAAGTGCCAAACGCTTGATACTCATCTACACTTCTCGCTTTCCCAGGGCGTTCGCTGCCATGCGTTTGCAGGCACCCAGGCGCCCAAACCTCAAGACGTCGTAATCGAACATGAGCTTTTTGCACTCACGGGCATTGGGGGCCTTGCTGGTAAGCGCCGCACGCACCATAGCAGCAACAGAAGGAGCGCATTGTGCGAGCGCAGCATCGCTGCCCGCGGCAGAACCGGCAAGCGCCGTGGCAACGGCAGCAAACACCTTGCCGCAGTCCGAACCCAGCAACCTGAGCGCATCGTACAGCACCAGATCGCATAGGAAGTACGCCAGGTCATCGGCATGCTGTGCATCGAGACCGTCGCGCTGCCAGTCAGTCAGCACCGCGGAGTAAATCTTCACGTGCTCCAGCAGACGCGTCTCGTCGTCGTAGCGCATAGTGTCCATGAGCGAACCCTTGCGCGCCACGCGGTAGTCATACAGCTTGTTCGAGATAAGCGCGCTCTTGTGCGAACGACCGTACACGGCAAAATCGAAGACCTGGTCCTCGCCATACTTAACGGTTTCGTCGAACACGATCCCGTTGCCCAGCAAAAACTCACGCTTGCAGGCGGTGCGCCATGCAAAGGGGCGAGATGCTTCCTTAAACAGCAGATCGGAGCTATAGCCTTCAAACGACACATCGCGTGGGCTCAGCACATAGTTAAGCCACGGATACCCCGCCTCCAGCGGATACGGATTCGCGCCAAAGGTCAAAACATCACAGCGTTCGCGCTCAAAGGCATCGACGATCACACGGCACGCATCGGGCGTAAAGCGGTCGTCGGAATCCAAAAACGCGACGATAGGCGCCGTGGACGCGGCGATGCCTGCATTACGCGCACTCGACAGGCCGCCGTTCTCCTTATCGACCAGCGTAAAGCGCGCATCCTTTTCGCAATAAGCGGCCGCAATATCGCGCGAACCGTCCGGCGAGCCATCGTTGACCAGCACGCCTTCCCAATCGGGCATGTCCTGCGCAAGCAGGGAGTCCAGGCACCAGGCCAGGCACTCCTCCACTTTGTAGATGGGAACGACAACGGAAATCTTGGGGGTAGCCATAATCACTCGCTCCTACCGTACGACCGGAACGTCATCAGGGTGCGGGTTGTCGCCGTAGGAGCGCTGATACGTCAGCACGCGCCAGACCAGCGGCAGGCCACCAATCTTAAAGTAATGCTTAAACGTATTGAGCTTGCCCGGCTTCTTAAAGTCAAAGCGCGAATCGATATAGGCGCGGGGCGACTTGACCATCAGGCGCAAGTCGGTCTCGCCACGCGGATCAAACAGCGACAGGTCAAAGCGACCGGCATCCCAATCGGCCTTGAGCTCGGGGGAAGCCTTGTCCCAAAACTGCCCACGCAGCTCATCGACCAGACGCTCATCATTCCAGCGGTACGTATCGACCTTCATGCGCATTAAAATACCCTGGAGCTGAGCCTTGAGCTCGGGACGCTCGTCCAAAAAACGTTGCATCTCGGCATATTCGTCGCACACGCAAAACACCTTGTTGGGCGAATTAACGGAGCTCTTCTCGTTATCCTGGCGATAGCACAAAATGGGAGCCGCAATAAACGCGGCACGCTCGGCGCAAGCCCAAACCTTAAAGTTAAAGCCTGCGTCCTGATACGAAGCTCCCGGCGTGGGAAGGAACCGAATCTGATAATCGTTGAGGAACTCGCGCCGATAGATAGCCGACCAAATGGAAGGTTTGCGGTAGAAGATGCCCGGGCGATCGACGGGGCGATACGCGGCGCCCGTCATATGCTCGTCGATAATCCCAAACAGCTCACGGCGCTCGCTGGGCGTGGACCAATACAGGTAAAAGTCGCCCTTTACCACATCGGCATGCTCAGCATCGGCCTTGGCGACCAGCTTTTGGAGCGAATCCTCAAACATAAAGTCGTCGGACTCAAGGATGCCCACGTACTCGCCGCGCGCCATCTCCAGGCCGTGGTTCATCGAGTCGCCGTAGCCGCTGTTGGCTTTGTCGATCATCTTCACACGGGGGTCACGCTCCATGTACTCGCGAATGATATCCGGCGAGCTATCGGTGGAACCATCGTTGATGCAGATGATCTCGATGTCCTTGAGCGTCTGCGCCACGGCGGAATCGAGGCACTCGCGCAGGTAGCGTTCGACATTGCAAATGGGAACAAGCAGCGAAACTTTAGGGGTATCAGAGTTCTGCAAGAGAACCTCCTGTTGAATAGCGTGTAACAGGGTTATTTTAGCAGCCGGGTTGCGGCGGGCGGCAGCGCTTGGAATTATACAAAGCGCTCCAGGCAGGCTTTGAGACCGCGAGTCGAAAGATAGAACAGCGTGGCATCTGCCATCGAAACGCCCGAGGTCGCCGCAACGAGCTTGTGGGCAACACGGCGAACGGCGCCCTTAGCAGGCATATCCGCCCACTCCGTTCCCAAAAACGTCGTGAGGTCCATGTTGACGCGAGCCGTCACGCGATGGAAGTCATCGGAATCCAAGCGCGCCAAATCAAACACGATAAGGTCCAGGAACCAGGTGATCAGCTCGCCGGGACACAGGTCCATAAGACCGTAGCCCGCCCAGTCCTCCAAGACCTCCTCGAGCATTCTCATATGGGCATCGAGCTTTTTGGCGCGAGCCTCGACACTGTTGAACTCGTGCGTCGCCGATTCGCTCTCCATCACGTAGTGGTATAACTTGTCCGGCATGACGACGGTCTTGTGGGCAAGCGCATAAGCCGCAAATTGGAAGACGACGTCCTCGCCCAAAGCCAGACCGGGAGCGAAGCGAATGCCTTCGCGATTGAGCAGCTCGCGCGAAAAAGCCGCACGGCAGGCATAGGGCTGCGCATTCGAATGGAACAGCAGTTGGGGATCACGGGCGCCGAAGGTACCAGCTTTGGGGCTCATGAGTTGCTGGACGCGTTTGGGGGCAGCATCGGCTGGTTCACAGACACCGCCAAAAACGGCAGCCTCGACATCTGCAGACTCCATGGCATGCAGCACGCGCTCGACCGTCTGGGCATCGATGTAATCGTCGGCGTCCACAAAAAAGACGGTCTCGCCCTCGGCGGCATCGATACCGGCATTTCGAGCACACGAGACGCCCGCGTTTTCCTGGTCAATCACCAGTACGCGATCGTCGGCC
>DBGBJN010000281.1:0-11470 GCA_048449885.1 Collinsella sp. | reverse complement strand
CGGCGTCTCGTCGATGAGCTGCTGGCGGAACTGGCGCGTCTTGCCCGAGTTGGAGAGGTCCATGATGGCGTCGGCGCCAAAGTCCTCGGCGATCTTGACCTTCTTCCATTCCTCGGCGGCATCGGCCTTGTCGCCCGAGATACCCAGGTTCACGTTGACCTTGGTGGACAAGCCCTCACCGACGCCAAAGGCGCGCATGCCTTTTTTAATGTGCACGATGTTGGCGGGAATGGCGATACGGCCGTCGGCCACGCGCTCGCGGATGTACTCGGGGTCGCGATGCTCGCGCTCGGCGACTTCCTTCATCTGCGGCGTGATCTGCCCGGCACGGGCGAAGTCGATTTGCGTGACGAGCTTGGGCTCGGTCTGTGTGCTCATTGGCACGGCTCCCTTCGTTGGCATTACCCATATCAGGTTTGCGGGTCAGGGCGGGCGCGCCCAGTCTCAGCCTGCCGTCTTGTCCTGCAAGCTCCCCGTTTATGTAATGGGCTCAAGTATAGCTCGAATGGGTACGATTGGCCTAACGAGCGTGCCTGTGGGGAGGCGTACATGGAAGACAAGCATCTATATCGAGAGACGCAATGGGATGTATCGGCCGAGGAAAGCCGTGCGCACCATGGGTTGGTCGCGATTGGTTTTGCGGTGCTTGCCGTGCTGGTGATTGCCTTTTGTATTTGGACGTTTGGCGGTCGCGGCGGCGCTGCCTGGGAGTTTGAGGCCGACGATGCCCTGCCGATCATGACGGTGAAGATCGCTGGCGGTAACACGGTGGCCGCGCCGGGCGACTATTGGTATCCGCGCGACGAGTTTGTGCAGCTGCAGTTGAGCGGCGGGTCTATTCCGGGTGAAGAAATCGAACGCGTGACGTTTGATGCGGCAATCAAAACACTCGTGGTGAAGCTCAAAGATCAGGGCGATGTGCCCACGACCATGGATATCGCTCTGACGGAGTGGCGTTTGGAACCTCCGTCGGGCGTTACGGTATCCGACGTAGAGCACGTTAAGATTACCTACCAAGATGGCTCGACGAGCGAGATTGCAAAGGCCGATGGCTTGGCGGAGTAATGGGGTGTTTGGAAACGACGGGCCTATTGTGCCTGCGCGTTCATGAAAACCAGGGTGTTTTTGTCTGAAAGCTCGGGGATGTGCCGATAGCCGATATTGAATGCGGTGAGTTCGCTTGCATCCTCGAGCTTGTTTTCTGCCATCCAGCGAACCATGGAGCCGCGCGCCTTTTTGCTGGCGGTCGACCGTTGGATGGGCTTCCTGTTGCGGACGCCCTCGCCAAAGAGGCATGTGACGACCGTGGCATCGGTGGCGAGGCAGGGCAGAACGGCTTTGGCGTATTCCGCGCTGGCGAGGTTGACGATCGTAGCGTTGGAGCCCGCCGGAGCGATGGCCCGTGCGAGCTTGTCGCCCCAAAACGCGTAGAGGTCTCGGGCATCGTCGACGGCAAGCTTCGCGCCCATCTCCAGCCGATACGGTTCAACGGCATGAAAGGGACGAACGCACCCGTAGAGGCCGGAGAGGATCCAGAGATGGTCTTGCAGCCATGCGAGCTGCGCGGAATCCATCACCTCGGGTGCCATGCTCTGGTATTGAATGCCGTGATAGGACATGACGGCAGGGGAGAGGTGACGGGCGAGTGCGGGATTGTCGAGATCGTCGCTTTTCAGGACGGGCCCGAACTCATGCAGGGTGTTGAGGCAAGGCCCCAGCAGTTTGTCACTCACTTTCCACAGCGCCTGCAGGCCGCCGCTGCCTTCATTCCGCTCGATATCTAGCAGTGCGCGGTGGAGGCGAGCCGTCTCGCGCACAAAGGTTGGGATGCCCAGGACTTCAAAAGCATCTTGGGCCACGCGCATCTGCTTGGCGGGTGAAATGATGACCTGCAGCATGGACTCTCCTCTGCCAAAAAGGAAGTTGCGGTGGAATACGGTCTGTTTTGGCCGTTTATGGGCCAGTTTAGTCCGTATTTCACCGCAACTGATGAAGGGTTGGTTAGGCTCGCTCGATGAAGGCTTTGTAGCCGCGGTAGGCCTCGTAGATATCGGCCTTGTTGGCGACCTCCCACAGGGCGTGCATGGACAGGACGGCAACGCCGGAGTCGATGACGTTCATACCGTACTTGGCCATGATGTAGGCGATGGTGCCGCCGCCGCCTGCGTTGACGCGACCGAGCTCGCAGGTCTGGAAGTCCACGCCCGCCTCGTCCATGATGTCGCGGACGAGGGCCACATACTCGGCATCGGCGTCGTTGGAGCCGCCCTTGCCGCGGCTGCCCGTGTACTTGTTAAAGCACAGGCCGCGACCCATAAAGGCGGCGTTCTTGGTCTCGAACTTGGCGGCATAGCCCGGGTCGAAGCCGGCGGACACGTCGGAGGAGAGCATGCGGCTGCGGGTGAGCGCGCGGCGCAGGGCCAGCGGGCTGTCCTCGCCAGCGAGCGTCATGATCTCGGCGACGGTGTTCTCGAAGAAGCGGCTCGTCATGCCGGTGGCGCCCACGGAGCCGATCTCCTCTTTGTCGACAATGAGCGTGATGCTCGTGCGCTCCACGTTGGCGACGTTGATCTGGGCGAGCATGGACGGGTAGGCGCAGACACGGTCGTCATGGCCATAGCCCAGAATCATGGAGCGGTCGAGGCCCATGTCGCGGGCGGGGCCGGCGGGCACGACCTCGATCTCGGCTGAGAGGAAGTCCTCCTCCTCGACGCCGTACTGCTCCTTAAGGATGTCCAGGAACATCTGCTTGACGGGCTCCTTGGGGGCGTCCTTGTCGTCCTCATCGAACTTGACGGGGCGGCCGCCCACGATCACGTCGAGGATCTCGGCGTCGACGGCGTCCTTGGCGGGCTTGGACATCTGCTCGCTCGAGAGGTGAATCAGCAGGTCGGAGATGGTAAAGACTGGGTCGTCGGCCTTGTCGCCGATGTTGATGTCGACGGTGGTGCCGTCCTTTTTGCAGATGACGCCCACGAGTGCGAGCGGGGAGGCCACCCAGTGGTAGCTCTTGACGCCGCCGTAGTAGTGCGTGTCGAGATAAGCCATGTCGCCGGCCTCGAAGGCGGGGTTCTGCTTAAGGTCCAGGCGCGGCGAGTCCACGTGGGCGCCCAGGATGTTAAAGCCCTGCTCGAGCGGGGCGGTGCCCAGGTTGACGAGCATAAGGTCCTTGCCGTGGTTAGCGGCATACACCTTGTCGCCTGCCTTAAGCTCGCGGCCTGCGGCGATTACGGTCTCCAGGTCGACGTATCCTGCCTCCTCGGCCATCTTGATGCCGGTCTTGACGCACAGGCGCTCGGTCTTGTTCTCACTCAAAAACTGCTTATAGCCGCGGCAAAGCTCCTCGAGCTCCTCGATTTGCTGTGGCGTGTACTTTTTCCATGCGCAGGGACGCTCCATGACGCAGGCTCCTTTCGGATCGATCGTGCTGGTTGATGTACCGTGAGCCATCGTATCACGCGCGGGCTCACGGTGGCGGGGGAGCTTGATGTGAGGTGGCCGCGGGGCGGGGAGCGTGTAAACTGGAGTGAGCAAACCGTGCCCAGCCCAAAGCGAGGTATTCAATATGTCTGACAAGCGCCGCACCTTTGCCGTTATCGACGGCAACTCGCTCATGCACCGCGCCTTCCACGCCGTGCCGCCGACTATGAACGCGCCGGACGGTCGCCCCACCAACGCGATCTTTGGCTTTCTGAACATGTTTCTCAAGATGATCGACGCCTTTAACCCCGACGGCGTTGTTGTGGCGTTTGATAAGGGCAAGCCGCGCGTGCGCATGGAGATGCTGCCGCAGTATAAGGCGCAACGCCCGCCCATGGACCCCGATCTGCATGCGCAGTTCCCTATGATCAAGGAGCTGCTCGTCGCACTCAACGTGCCGATTCTGCAGTCCGAGGGCTGGGAAGGCGATGACATTCTGGGCACTATGGCGCGCCTGGGCGAGCAGGCCGGCTGTGACATGCTGCTGGTGACCGGCGACCGTGACATGTATCAGCTCGTGACCGAGCACGTCAACGTGGTCTCGACTCGCAAGGGCCTGTCCGACGTGGCGATTATGACGCCCGAGAGCGTGGATGACCTGTATCACGGCATTACGCCGGCGCTCGTGCCCGACTTTTATGGTCTGAAGGGCGACACGTCCGATAACATCCCCGGCGTGCCGGGCATCGGCCCCAAAAAGGCGAGTGCACTCATCGCGCAGTACGGTAGCCTGGACGAGGTCATCGCACACGCCGACGAGGTCAAGGGCAAAATGGGCGAAAACCTGCGTGCACACATCGACGATGCGCTGCTGAGCCGCAAGGTCGCAACCATTCGCACCGATGCGCCCGTCGAGCTCGATTTTGAGGCGACGTCATTCCCGGCGTTTTCTGCCGACGAAGTGTCCGCGGCGCTGGGCACGCTTGGTATCACCGCCATGCAGAACCGTTTCTTGGCGCTGATCGGCGGCGAGGGTGGCGCTGCTGCCGCTGCTAGAACGTTTGAGATGCCCACGATTGAGCGCACCGCTGCCGGCGATGCCGAGGCGCTTGCTGACGTGGCGTCCGAGGTTTCGCGTGCGATCGAGGCGGGCGAGTGGGTCGCCGCCGTGGTGGACGATGACAAGGAAGAGGGCGCGCTCTTTGGACTGACGCGCACGCTGTGGTTGGCGACGTCCAAGGGCCTGTTCGCGCTCGAGGAGGGCGACAGCTGTGCGGTGGCTGAGGTTGAGGGCTTCAACTTCGTCCACGGCGTGATTGCCGGCGTGCTCGCGCGTCTGTTTATGGAGGGTCGCGTGGCGAGCCCGGATATGAAGGTGCTGCTGCACGAGCTTTCGCCTATCGATTCTTCTGAGCCCGAGCTCATGGATCCGCTGGCAGTCGATTCTACGCGCATCTTCGATACCGTGGTTGCCGCCTACCTGCTGGATTCCGATCGCTCCGAGTTCGATGAGGCATATCTTGCCGATACGTATCTGCAGATGGCGCTGCCTGCGGCGCGTGGTACAGAGGGTATCGGCGAGGACGCCCCCGCGCCTGCCGCTCGCACGGCGGCCTTGACGCTGGCGCTGGTCGCACCGCTGCGCGAGTGCATGGCCCGTGAGAATGCCGCCAACGTGTTCGATGGCATCGAGATGCCGCTCGTTCCGGTACTTGCCAAGATGGAGCGCGCGGGCATGCTCGTGGACCCCGAGCGCCTGCACAGTCTGTCCAAGGGTCTGGCGACCCAGATTGCCGAGGTCGAGCGCAGCATTCGCGACCTGGCGGGTGATGAGACGTTTAACATCGGTAGTCCCATGCAGCTGTCGCACGTGCTCTTTGATGTGATGGGCCTTCCGACCAAGGGTCTCAAAAAGACCAAGCGCGGTTACTATTCGACCAACGCCAAGGTGCTGAGTGATCTTGCCCGCGACCACGAGATTGTTCGTTTGATCTTGGACTGGCGCGAGAAGTCCAAGATCAAGTCAACCTATCTGGACACGTTGGGCCCGCTGCGTCGAGGCGACGGCCGCGTGCACACCACGTACAACCAAACTATTACCGCAACGGGGCGTCTGTCCTCGAGCGACCCGAACCTGCAGAACATTCCGACGCGCTCGGAGCTGGGGCGTACCGTCAAGACGGCGTTTTCGGCGGGGGAAGGCAGCGTCTTTTTGGCGGTGGACTACTCGCAGATCGAGCTGCGTCTGCTGGCGCATCTTTCGGGTGACGAGCACCTGGTGCGCGCCTTTAACGAGGGCGAGGACTTTCATGCCGAGACGGCCGCGCGCGTGTTTGGCGTTCCCGTGTCTGAGGTAACGCCCGACCTGCGCAGCCGCGCCAAGGCCGTGAACTTTGGCATCGTGTACGGTCAGCAGGCCTACGGTCTGTCGCAGTCGCTGCATATCTCGATGGCCGAGGCGCGCGACATGATCGACCGCTACTACGAGGCCTACCCGGGCGTGCGCACGTTCCTCGACAACGTGGTGGCACGCGCCAAGCAGACGGGCTACGCCGAGACCATGTACGGCCGCAGACGCCATATTCCGGAGCTCAAGGCCAAAAACCCGCAACTCCGCGGCTTTGGCGAGCGCACGGCCATGAACCACCCCATGCAGGGAACCGCCGCCGACATCATCAAGATCGCCATGGCCCGCGTAAGCCGCCGCCTGGAAGAAGAAGGCTTTGCCGCCCATATGATTCTGCAGGTGCACGACGAACTGGACTTTGAGTGCCCCGTCGACGAAGTCGAGCGCCTAACCACCATGGTCCGCGACGTCATGGAACACGTAGTAGACCTCCGCGTACCGTTGATCGCCGAAGCTTCGACTGGAGTGACCTGGGCAGACGCCAAGTAAGGGCACGACCACAATTCCAAAGTAACCAAAACCAGAAGGACGCCCCTCATCAACAAGGAGCGTCCTTCGTTCAATTAAATTCAGCCTAAGTATCTAGACACTCAAGACGCCATCTTGGCGGCAGGTAAGTAAACCTAGGGCCTGGCCGGCCGGCACGGGTTAACTTTTCGTAGATTCCGCACGCAAAGAAAGCCACTTAATGTGGCTTTCGTCTTGCGCAGGACCTGACCGAGCGAAAAGTTAACCCGTGCCGCCCGGCCAGGCCCGACGAGCCACGTTAACGAGCCGCCAAGATGGCGTCGATGAGCGTCAGTACGCCCCCGTCGTTGTTGCTCGGAATGCGCCACTTGGCATGCGCGTTCATGTGCTCCTCGGCATTGTCCACGATAAAGCTATGCCCGACGCGCTCCAGCATGGGGATGTCGTTGTAGGTGTCCCCCACGGCGGCAGCATCGGCAATATCGATGCCCAGGTGCTCGCACAGGTGCGCGACGCCGGCGCCCTTGTCGACGCCCAGGTTCATAAAGTCGATCCACTCGCGCCCGGCGTTGGTGACGTAGAGCTTGTCCGAGAACTCGGGGCTATAGGTCTCGCGGAAAGCGGGCTCGGCGTCGTAGCCGGGGAAGAAGACCGAAATCTTGTTGGACTCGAAATCAATGCCCTCAAAGCTGTCGACGTAGTTGATTGTGTTGTAGTAGACGCTGATCTCGTCGTGGTATTGATGGTCGCGGGCAAGCACGTAGAACTCGTCGAAGCAGCACAGGACGGGGACAGCGCGAGGATCCTCCGAGGCACGGCTCAAGACCTGCTGATACAGCTCCACGTCAATATTGCTCTTATAGATATAGCTGCCGCGATAGATCACGCACGCTCCGTTGTCGGGACAAAAGGCGAGGCGGTTCTTGATGCCCTCGAACATCTCCTCGAGCTTGGGGGCGGGACGTCCGCTGGCGGGGCAGAATACGATGCCGGCGTCGGCGAGCTTGTCCAGGCGCTCGTCAAGACCCTGGGGCAGCACACGCTCGTCGGTCAGCAGCGTCTTGTCCATATCGACGGCGAGAATCTTAATGTTGCCGATGTTGGCGTCCGATTCGTAAGTTTGCATAAAAATGCGCCTTTCGTTTCGAGATTGTTTCAGACGTTATAACCATCAACTAGTAGTCGAGCGTATTTTCGCAGGAATGGCGCGTATTTGCACTGCAATTCACAAACTAATGAAAAAACTTTTCAGAAATTTGAATTTGTCGCTTGTGCTGCGGGCACTTTAGCGTAATATAGCGACTATCGAAAACGGAGACGGAAAAACAACCGCTTACCGAGGAAAAGGTACCGTTTACGATATTAGAATTGCGCCCGGCGATAGGTGAAAGGAGAGGCAGATGCAGTTCGTAAAGATCATCACCACTGCAGACAATGCCATCCGACGCCAGCGCGCAATTTCCCGACGACGATAACAATCGTCTCTGTCCCCATGGGGCGCAATGCCTCAACAGAGTCATTTTGAGGTCGTTGGGTTTTAAGCACGACATAGCCGCATGTTTCTAGGGCATGCCTGTGATGCATTCTGCTGAATAACCTGATATTGCACGGTTTTTGACCTCAAGGTGACTTGCAACTGACCGATGTTCTAACTAGCTACCAAGGGCGAAAGGAAACAGCCATGAGCAAGGAAAAAGTCGTTCTCGCATATTCCGGTGGTCTTGATACATCCGTATGTGTCAAGTGGCTCCAGGACGAGAAGAATCTCGATGTCGTTTGTGTCTGCGGCAACGTGGGCCAGGAAGAGACCGGACTGGATGCCAAGAAGCAGAAGGCGCTCGACCTGGGCGTTCTCGATTGCCAGGTGCTCGACCTGCGCGACGAGTTCTCCGATGAATTCCTGACCAAAGCCATCGCAGCAAACTCCATGTATGAGAACAAGTATCCGCTGCTCTCCGCCCTGTCTCGCCCGCTGCTTGCCAAGAAGCTTGTTGAGGTCGCCCACGAGTTTGGCGCGACCTACGTCGCCCACGGCTGCACCGGCAAGGGTAACGACCAGGTCCGTTTTGAGGCCGCCGTCAAGGCCCTCGACCCCGAGCTCAAGGTTATCGCCCCGGTTCGCGAGTGGGACCTGAAGTGCCGTCCCGACGAGGTCGCCTATGCACACGCCCACAACGTGCCGGTTCCCGAGGGTGCCAACGACAACCCCTACTCCATCGACGACAACCTGTGGGGCCGTGCCATTGAGTGCGGTCACCTGGAGGATCCCTGGAACGAGCCGCTCGACGACGCTTGGGTTATGACCAAGAACCCCGAGGACACGCCGGACACCCCGACCTACACCGAGATTGAGTTTGAGGCCGGCAAGCCCGTCGCCGTTGACGGCAAGAAGATGAAACTCTCCGAGATCGTCATCGCCCTCAACAAGATCTCCGGCGACAATGGCTTTGGCCGTCTCGATCTGGTCGAGGATCGCTTGGTGGGCCTTAAGAGCCGCGAGTGCTACGAGGTTCCCGGCGCCCTGACGCTCATCACCGCCCACAAGGCACTCGAGGACATCTGCGTTGAGGGTGACCTGCTCAAGACCAAGATCAAGCTCGAGCAGGATTGGGCCACCGCCGTGTACAACGGCCAGTGGTACAGCCCGCTCAAAAACGCGCTCGATGCCTTTATGGCCGATACCCAGAAGTTCGTGACCGGCACCGTCCGTCTGAAGTTCTTTAAGGGCAACTGCCATGTCGTCGGCCGCAAGAGCCCCTTCAGTCTCTACGACTACGGTCTGGCTACCTACGACCGCGACACCACGTTTGACGAGAAGGCCAGCGCCGGCTTTATCGAGATCGATACGCTGTCGCTCAAGACGTGGGCAAAGGTCCAGGGCCCCAGCTCTGCTGCCGCCCAGGCCTAGCGTCTCCTTCCCTTGGTATCCGCGCGGCCCATCCGCGTGATACATAACGGGCGCACGGGGTCCCTACCTTTCGTTATGCTTGCTGACACTTCTTAACATCGGTGGCCCCTACGTTCCGCCCGCATATATGATGCCGCGTCTGCGGCTGAGTCCGAGCCCCGCCGGGGTTGTCCGGCGGGGCTCCTTCTATCAATTTGGCGGCTCTGCGCCTATATATATGAGGAGTATCCATTATGTTCAATGCTATCGCGCATGCTTTACTTGCCCTCGCGCCCGAGTTCGATGCCGCAAGGGTCGAGGACGTCCCTATGAGCCTGAAGGCCTGGATCGATGGTTCGCAGGGCAACATCCGGAGGGAGACGTTGGGCGCCAAGTGCATGGCGCGTCACTTCTTTGCAAATTAGCTACATGGCTCCGCACACGGTGGGGAATGTGTAAAACTAGCGGTTGAAAAATCGCTTTAGCGATATGGCGTATTGCTTTGGGCGCTTGTTTTGGTATTTGGAGAAAGGGGACGGTTCCATGGCTCTTTGGGGTGGTCGTTTTGAGGCAGGCGTGGCCGAGGTCACGCAGGAGTTTGGCGCGTCGCTGCCGGTCGACAAACATCTCTATAAACAGGATATCGCCGGCTCTAAGGCGCATGCCAAAATGCTGGCGACTCAAGGCATCATCAGTGCCGAGGACGAGCGCGCGATTGCCGAGGGCCTGACCGGAATCGAACAGGATATCGATGCCGGCAACTTTACCTTCGACATCAACGACGAAGACATTCATATGTCCATCGAGAGCGAGCTGACGCGTCGCATCGGCGAGGCCGGTAAGCGCTTGCATACCGGACGTTCGCGCAACGACCAGGTGGCGACCGACACACGCCTGGGCGTCAAGGCGCTGGCCAAGGAGCTCATGGAGGCCAATCTTGAGCTGCGCCATGTGCTGGTGGATGCGGCCAAGAAGTACGACAAGGTGATTCTGCCGGGCTACACGCACATGCAGCACGCTCAGCCCGTGCTGCTGTCGCATCATCTGCTGGCGTATTCCTGGATGTTCGCGCGCGACTTTACGCGCCTGAAGGCCGCCTTTGATGCCGCCGACAACTGCCCGCTGGGTGCTGCCGCGCTTGCCGGTACGAGCTATCCGCTCGATCGCCAGATGACGGCTACCGAACTTGGTTTTGCGGGCGTGATTCCCAACTCGCTCGATGCGGTTTCCGACCGTGATTTCCTGCTCGATCTGCATTACGCCGGATCCGTCATGGCGATGCACCTGTCGCGTCTTTCCGAGGAGATCGTGCTGTGGTCGAGCTCCGAATTTGGCTTTATCACGCTTTCCGACTCGTACTCCACCGGCTCGTCCATCATGCCGCAGAAGAAGAACCCCGACTTTGCCGAGCTTATCCGCGGCAAGAGCGGTCGCGTGTACGGCAACCTGGTGCAGCTGCTGGTAACCATGAAGGGCCTGCCGCTTGCTTATAACAAGGACTTGCAGGAGGACAAGGAGGGCGCGCTCGATACCGCTCATACGCTCATGCAGTGCCTGTCGGTTATGGCTGGTATGATTTCGACTTGGACCGTCAACGAGGATGCCATGGCGCGCGAGTACGGCGTGGGTCACCTTGCCGCCACCGATGTTGCCGATTACCTGGCCAAGCGTGGTTTGCCGTTCCGCGAGGCACATGCCGTGGTGGGGCATCTGGTTCTGATGTGTGAGAAGTGCGGCTGCAATCTTGAGGACCTGCCGTTTGAAGTGTTCCAGGAGGCAAGCCCGCTCTTTGAGCGCGACATTACCGAGGCGCTCGACATCCCGTCGATTGTCGCCGCGCGCACGACCGAGGGCGGCACCGCCCCTGCCGCCGTTGCCGTGCAGCTGCAGCGTGCCAAGGCGCAGCTCGTGGCCGACGTGGGCGTGTTTGGATCGCTGACTAAGGTCGTCGAGATGGGCCACGGGGTAAAGTAGGGATTTGGCTGAAGCCGTTTTGGCCATTTATTGATAAATCGTTTTCACTTTACGGGCACCTGCTGATGTGGGCGCCCGTATTTTGTTGCTATGGGGGAGGGGCTTGTCGAGAACTTCTGTAGGACCTTTGGGCAGGTTGTGAAGGGGATACGTTCGCGGGCGGCAACCGACCGCCTGCTCTGTTCGGCGCGGTTGATGGGCGGTCGGATGGTACTCTAATCGGGCTTCGAAACAGAAGTGACACATATGGAGCGCTTTAATAAATTGCAACGTTTCAATAAACAGCATTTTGTTTAACTGCAGCTAAAACTCTG
>DBGBJN010000280.1:0-2357 GCA_048449885.1 Collinsella sp. | reverse complement strand
GACCGAGGCCATCAACGTCTTTGCCAAGAATCTCGAGGGCCTGCTCTCGGCACGCCCCGTGCGCGGCGCCCGCGTGCTCGCGCTCGATCCGGGCTACCGCACCGGCTGCAAGGTCGCCGTCATGGACGAGACCGGCAAGCTGCTCGACCACGGCGTGGTCTACCCCACCAAGCCGCGCCACGACGTCGCCGGCACCAAGCGCGAGCTCGCCCGCCTCGTCAAGAAGGACGGCGTCAACACCATCGTCATCGGCAATGGCACCGCCAGCCACGAGACCGAGGAAGTCGTCTCGGAGTTCATCGCCGAGCAGGCGCCTGAGCTGCGATACACCATCGTCAACGAGGCCGGCGCATCGGTGTACTCCGCCTCCGAGCTCGCCAGCCAGGAGTATCCCGACCTGGACGTCACCGTGCGTGGCGCCATGAGCCTGGGCCGCCGCCTGCAGGACCCGCTGGCAGAGCTCGTCAAGATCCCGCCCCAGTCCATCGGCGTGGGCCAGTACCAGCACGACCTTGACCAGACCGAGCTTTCGCGCACCCTGGGCCACGTGGTTGAGGACGTCGTCAACCGCGTGGGCGTCGACGTAAACACCGCGAGCGCGAGCCTGCTGGGATACGTATCGGGCATCACGCCGAGCGTGGCCAAAAACATCGTGGCCTACCGCGAGGAAAACGGTGCCTTTACCGATCGCCGCCAGCTCAAGAAGGTCCCCAAGCTGGGACCCAAGGCATATCTCAACGCCGCGGGCTTTTTGCGCATTAGCGGCGGCAGGAACCCACTCGACGCGACAAGCGTCCACCCCGAGAGCTACGAGATGGCCACGTCCGTCCTAGAACGCGCCGGCGTTAAAGCAAGCGAGCTCAGCCGTGGCGGCGTGCCCGACATCGAGCGCCGTCTGGGCAGCATCTCGGCGCTGGCAAGCGACCTGGACTGCGGCACCCTTACGCTCATCGACATCGTCAACGAGCTCAAGAAGCCCGGCCGCGACCCGCGCGACGACGCGCCCGAGGTGGTCTTTAGCCGCTCGGCGCTTTCCATCGACGACCTGGAACCCGGCATGGAACTCAAGGGGACGGTGCGCAACGTAGTGGACTTTGGCGCCTTCGTCGACGTGGGAGTGCACCAGGACGGCCTCGTGCATATCTCCAAGCTGGCCAACCGCTTTGTCAAGCACCCGAGCGACGTGGTGCGCGTCGGTGACACGGTCAAGGTGTGGGTCGAAAAGGTCGATTGCGACCGCAAGAAGATCTCGCTCACCATGGTGCAGGGCAAGTAAACCGCCAAAGCAAAGGTACCCCCTGTAGCGATGTGCAAAATCGCGAGTATTCTGCAAATTCCACCGTTCCGGATGCCCCTCAGAGATGAAAAAGCAAAAAACGGCCCCCGTTTTAGCGTCGTCAGAGCCAAAACGGGGGCCGTTCCATGCTTCGGTTAACTGATAAAGACCTTTACCTTGCTGAATACTCTCAATTTTGCACGGCGCAGGCGGGGGTACCCTTGCTTACGGCAGGATATGGAAACCGAGCGCCGCGATATCCTTGGCAAAGCCGCGCACGGTGTCGAGCGAGACCTCGTACGGGTCGCGACCGATGTTCTTGCGCTTGGCCAGGATGCTGTTGGGCACTGTAATGATCTGGCAACCGCAGGCTTCTGCCTGGTAAATGTTGATAAGTTCGCGCGTGGACGCCCACAGGACCTCACAGTTGGGCTTGGCGGCGGCCTTCTTGACCGACTCCGTCATAAACGGAATGGGGTCGACGCCGGTATCGGCGATACGGCCGGCAAAGAGCGAGATAATGGACGGCGTCTCGGTGTCAACGGCCTCGACCATCTCATCGACCTGCGTAGGCGTAAAGATGGTAGTGACGTTGACCTTGATGCCGTCGGCGGAAAGCTTGCGGACCAGCTCGGCGGTGGACTCGCCCTTGGTAGTCACGCACGGAATCTTGACGTAGACGTTCTCGGCCCAGGTAGCGATCTCGCGCGCCTCGACCTCCATGGTCTCGACGTCGTCGGCAAAGACCTCAAACGAGACGGAAACATCGGTGATGTGGGCCAGGACCTCCTTGGCAAACGCGCGGTAATCCGTCACGCCGCCCTTCTTCATAAGGGACGGGTTGGTCGTGAAACCCTGAACGTTGCCGTTCTCGTACATGTCGAGCATGCCCTCGAGGTTTGCACCGTCAGCGAACACCTTGATTGCCATCTGCCTGATTCCTTTCGCTTGCACATGGGCGTTAAACTGCTAAACACTTTACCTACGTTTATCAAGGCGTGAGCTGCGGTTTTTTATCTTCTCGGCGAACGGTATAAACACCTCAGTGTTTGGATTGATAAATCGATTGAGCATGCAAAAG
>DBGBJN010000279.1:0-3793 GCA_048449885.1 Collinsella sp. | reverse complement strand
CGCCTCATCGCTCCATGGCACAACGTGGTGGGCCTGGAAATGCTGCCGTATCACACGATGGGTGTCGTCAAGTACGAGCAACTGGGCATTCCCTATAAGCTCGAGGGCGTGCCCCAGATGGATACCGCGCGCATGCCCGAGCTGCGCAACGCTGTCATGACGGGCATGAAAAAGCGCCGCGCGGAGCTAAAAAACGCCATCGGCTAGCAAGTCATTTTGCTCCTCTACGATACCCGCGCTGCGGTGGTCTAGCGGCTTCGTATTGCGCGGTTGAGCCAAAATGCTGGTACCATACCGTGGATAGCAGTTTTCACGGGTTTGGGGGATGGTATGCCTACCATCGCAATCATCGGTGCACTCGAAAAAGAGGTTGCGCAGATTAAAGAAGAACTGAACGGCGCTCGTGTGGTACAAGAGGCGGGCTTGACCGTTGTCAGCGGCGAGCTCGACGGTTTGTCCGTTGTTGCTACGACCGCTGGCATGGGAACCGTAAACGCCGCGGCGGCAACGCAGCATCTCATCAGCAAATACGCCCCGCAGGCCGTTGTGTTTTCGGGTATTGCGGGCGGCCTAAACCCTAAACTCCATATTAACGACGTGGTTATAGGCAAGTGCCTGCGCTATCTGGATACCGATACGGCACTCATCGCCGAGTCCGCGCCGGGGCTCGAGGAGTTTGCCTCGACGCCGGCGTTGGTTGATGTTGCCGCCGCCGTGCTTGCCGAGCATGGATTTGTGGATACCTCGGCGGATGAGAATTCTGCGGAGAAGGACCCCAAGCAGTTCCTGTGTGGCACTATCGCCACGGGTGACCGCTTTGTTACGGGTGACGCCATGCGTAACGCTGCGATTGAGGCCACGCATGCCGATTGCGTCGAGATGGAGGGTGCGGCAATTGCGCACATCGCGGCCAAGAATGGTGTCGATTGCCTAGTGCTGCGCGCTATCAGCGATAATTGTGACGAGGCATATGACGCGTTTTGCGAGCGCGAGTTCGATCTGGATGAGTACGCTCGCACCGCGAGCGGCATCACGCTTGACATCGTTCGTAGTATCGCCGCCGCGCAATAGCACGCCCGTTTTGTAAAAACCTACGACCAAGGAGTGTCCATGGCCGATTCAATTAACTACCAGCTTGCCAAGTTCGTCGCCAGCTACGGCAAGGTTTCGCAGATTCCCGAGTCCACCTGCCCTGAGGTGAGCTTCGTCGGCCGCTCCAACGTGGGCAAGTCCTCCATCATGAACAAGCTATTTGGCCGCAAGAACCTGGTCAAGGTTTCAAGCACGCCGGGCAAGACGAGCAACATCAATTTCTTCGAGGCCGACGACGTGCACTTTGTGGACCTGCCGGGCTACGGTTTCGCCCGTCGTTCCAAGGCCGAGCGCGACCGCTGGGCTGAGCTTATCGGCGACTTCTTTGACTCCGAGCGCAGCTTTAACCTGGTCGTATCGCTGGTGGATATTCGTCACGACCCCAGTAAGCTCGACCATGACATGATCGACTACCTGCAGGGCAACGAGTTCAACTTTATCGTCTGCCTCACCAAGGCCGACAAACTCAGCCGTACCCAACAGGCCCGCCAGGCGGCCGCTATCAAAAAGCAGCTCAACGTCCCGGCCGAGAACGTAATCATCACAAGCTCCCAGACCGGCGTGGGCATCGACGAACTCAAGCGCCGCATCGCCGAGGCCTGCCTCTAGTAAGGGCTCCAGCCTAGCAAGAGCCCCTATCAATAAAGGGCCATATATTTCAGCCCGGCGCCCCTTCAAAGCGTGGGTCCCTGTAGACATCCTCAGCAAGGTAGGCGCAGGGACGGTCGGGATGTTCCCTCAAAATCATTCCGCAGCGCGAAGGCCCCTTGTCCGTCGCTCCGTAGGAGCAGGGCAAGGGGCCTTCATGCGCGAGGACGATTTTGAGGGAACATCCCGACCGTCCCGGACAGGTATATGAGGAGGATGTCTACAGGTATTCGATCTGGGCGCCTTCCGTGTCGCACGTGAGGATATGCGTGTCGCACTTGGGGAACTGTTCGCGCAGCTTGACCTGCAGGAATTTTGCCACGATGGTGTCGTCGGTCACCGCCATAAGGGTCGAGCCCGAACCGCTGATCCAGATGGTCTTGGCGCCGCCGTTAAGGCAGGTGTCGCGCACGGCGTTGTAGTCGGGAATCAGACGGCGACGATAGGGTTCCTGGATGCGGTCGTCATTGGCGGCGGCAATCAGGTCGAGGTCACCAGTCTCCAAGCCGCGCGTCATACCGGCGATGCGGCCCATCTGCCACACGGCGGTGGAGAGCGGAATCTCCTGCGGCACGACCTTGCGCGCCTCGCTCGTGTGTACCTCGTAGGGCGGAATCACGGTAATAAAACGCAGGCGATCGCTCACCTCGTAGCGCAGGCACTGGGGGAGCGAGTCGGTCGGCGTAAAGGAGCAGACGGCGCCGCCCAGGATGGCGGGGGCGACGTTATCGGGATGGCCCTCGACCTCGGTGGCAATGCGGACGAGCTCGGCACGGTCGACGGTGTGGCCTGTCAGTGCGGCGGCGGCCATAATGCCGGCGACGACGCAGGTGGAGCTGGAGCCTAGGCCGCGGGCGACGGGAACGTCAGTCTGAATGTCGATGGCAACGGGAAAAGCCGGCTCGCCCCATGCGGCCAGTGCATCGACAAAGCTGACGTAGACCAGGTTGTCCTCGTTTTGGAACTCCTCGGGGCAGCCCGTGATGGTGAGCCTGTCGGTGCGCTCGAAGGTGAAGTGCGAGTAGAGGCTGACGGCCATGCCGAGGGTATCGTAGCCGATGCCTAGGTTGGCGCTGGTTGCTGGAACGGTGATTTTGATCATGTGGGTCCTCCTGGGCGGTCTGCCTGTTTAGTTCGCTGCTCGGGCAGTCCTGGCTCGCTCGGAAAGCACATTAAGTGCTTTCCGGCTTGTGCGGAACTCGCGACGAACTAAACAGGCAGACCCGCTCGCATGCTCGTCATCATCCCGAAAGCTAAATAAAAAGAAGGTGCGCCGGCTTTCGCCGGCGCTTAATAAGGGGTCTAGTTGGTGCTCATTCGTTTTGCTGCAGACTCGACGTAGCTTGCCATCTCATCGACGTTGCAGACGTCTTCGAAGCGGACGGGCTTGGACTCGAGCTCGGCGAGTTGGACCGGGGCAACCGTGTTGGTTGCCTGCTCGAGCACTCGCATGGCCTCAAAGTCGTCCTCGGGAACGTCGAGGCCCAGGGCGTCGCAGCAGGCACGCGGGAACTTGTAAGGGCTGGCGGTCGAAAGCAGCACGCGGGCCTTGGCGCCCTCGGCGGGGGCGACCTTTTCGAAGACGTGATAGCCGCAAGCGGTGTGCGGGTCGATCACGTAGTCGTTCGCGTCCCAGCAGCTCTTGATGGCGGCGCGGACCTCGTCCTCGCTGGCCCAACCGCAGCCAAAGACGCTCTGAATCTTTGCCAGCAGCTCGGCGGGCACCTCGTAGCGGCCGGTCTGGGCAAGCTGCTCCATAAGGTCGGCAACGAGTTCGCAGTCGCCATCGGACAGGAAGTAGAGCATGCGCTCGAGGTTGGAGCTGATGAGGATGTCCATCGACGGCGAGATGGTCGTGAAGAACGGTCGGTTACGGTCGTAAACGCCGGTGGTCAGGAAGTCGGCAAGCACATTGTTCTTGTCGCTCGCCACGACGAGCTTGGCGACGGGCAGACCCATGCGCTTGGCATAGTAGCCGGCCAGGATGTCGCCAAAGTTGCCGGTCGGTACGCAGAACTCCACGGCGTCGCCGGCCTCGATGGCGCCGGCGCGC
>DBGBJN010000278.1:0-11222 GCA_048449885.1 Collinsella sp. | reverse complement strand
AAGCTCGTGGACTGGATGCGCACGCCGGTGGAAGAGATGCTCGAAAAGTCCCGCCGCTTTGAGGCACCCGAGCGCATCGGCACCATGGCGGACAAGGCCCGCACGGTGCTTTCGGTGTGCAACAACATGGGCGAAGGCTGGCTGCTCACGGCCGAGATGCTCGACCTGATCGACCATGGCGCACCCAACATCATCTGCACGCAGCCCTTCGCGTGCCTGCCCAACCACGTGGTGGGCAAGGCCGTGATCAAGGAGCTGCGCCGCCAACATCCCGAGAGCAACATCGTCGCGGTGGACTACGACCCCGGCGCGTCCGAGGTCAACCAGCTCAACCGTATTAAGCTCATGATTAGCGTGGCCAAGGAGAACATGCGCGCCGGCAAGGGCTTTAAGCTCGAGAAGGTGGCGCCGCTCGCGATGGACGAGGTCACCGGCCAGATGCGTGCCCATGATGGCTGCGTGAGCTGCGGCTCGGCCAGCGAGGAGGCCGTTGCATCGGTCGCCAAGCGTCTGGGACGCGGCATTAAGAAGTAGCTGGCCTGCTATGGGCTAGATATGAGACAAACGGGTGGTGGCCGTACCGGCTACCACCCGTTTTTACTGGACATATGTTGCGTAAATGACCTTGCTACAGCCTTCCGTGGGCTTGTCCGATTTTTGGGCCGGTTCGGGCTTTGAGGACAAGTTGCTGCAGGCCCAAGGCGATTTTTCGCTCAATGCGGGCCAGCACAGTGTGACCTATCTGCCAAACGACGATACGGTAACAACCGGTCGCTACCAGGTGCTGCTATACGACAACAACTTTGGTGCGACCGAGCGCTATCCCAAGTTCGACTGGGGCCAGCTGGGCGCCGCGGTGGTGACCGACTACAGCAAGGGAACGCATTCGTTTGGGCGCATCTTTACGGTGGACGAGGCCGCGCGCACCTACGAGCTTGTGGACCAGATCGCAGTGCCGTTCTCGGGTTATGTGAGCAGTGCGCAGCGCGTCGGCGGTTCGAATAGCACGCTCGTGGCATCGGGCATGGCCAAGACCTTTGCCGAGTACGATCGCTATGGACTGCCCATCGCCACCTACGAGATGGAAGCCGAAAAGTACATCTACCGCGTGTACAAGTACGAGCTGTAGGGCCGCGCTTAGGTTTGACCAATGGAGTATGAAAACACGCCGTTCGCCGATGCCCCCTCCGCGAGTGGCAGCCATATGGTTTGATGTCAGAAACATATAGTTGTCGCCAGCCTGCTGGCGACGTTCCCCCTGATATCGGAGGTTCCAGGTATGTTTCACGCTCCGTTAAACAACTATCGGTTGGGCTAACATGGGTCGCCGTGCTATTTCGATAACCCTTGCAGTGGTCTGTCTAGCTGTGCTCCTAGGCGCTACAGGGCTGTTTGCTATAAGCCGAGAAACGTCCTACATGCAGAAATGCGCTTCCGAAGGTTTTGCCATTGATGGTTTCTACCGGGATGACAAAACGAGTCGGGAAAGCCTGGCTTTTCATGAGGAGGACAACTGTCGATGGCAGCTGGTCGACAAAGACGGAATCTGCACAGACGGGCAGTTTAAGCGTACGGACGATCCCAATATCCTGGTATTAAAGAAGGAAAACGGCGAAGAATTCGGCACGGTTCACGTTGCGTATATATCGCGCCGACGCAATCAGGGGCAGATTTACCTAATTAGAAATACTGAGGTGACCCGATTTTATCTTGTGAGCACCGATCCGGCGTTTACGGTGGAGTCTGGCGATGTCGATGCGGACGTCTGATTCACGACAATAAAACAGCGAGCGGGGCGCGAACGTGAACTACGTCCCGCTTTTTGCATGTGCCTGCGTCGCGTCTGAGCCTCGCCGCGACTTGCGCCTGTGCGCGAGAGCCATCCCATGCTCCGCATTACTCCACATCAAACTCCACGCGATCGAGTTCGGGTACGTTGAGGTCTATGAGCTTGCGGGCGACGTGGCGGTCGTGTGCCCCAAGCGCCTCGCCTGTCGTCACATGGGCGACAATCTCACGCTCGACGACGCCCTCCTCCTCGCCTTCGGTAGCCGAGGTCTCGACGGCGACGGTGTAATCCTTAAAGCCCGGCAGCACCGCGGCAAGTTCGCGCGTAGTTTCGGTGACACCGTAGCCGTCCTGCACGCCGGTCTGCGCCGAGCCAATAGACCCCGCCGTCATAACGATGCAGGGGATGGCAAAGACTACCGTACCCACAATGATGCGGCGGCGCACCTTGCGCGATAGCTCGTCGACCTCGGCATCTTCTTCGGCGGTTACAATGCCGTCGCCGTTGAGGTCGCGCTTGAGCGGCACGCGCAAGATAAGTAATACGGCTTCGGCCGCGAGTGCGATAAAGACCACGTTGATGCCAAACTCGTAAAGCGCCGAGAGAAACAGCGACCCGCTTGCGATGGCGATGCCATAGCCCGCCGCACACAGGGGCGGCATGAGCGCGGTCGCCACGGCCACGCCGGCGATGAGCGTGGCGGGTTCCTGGTCGCGCGAGTTGCCCAGCCCGCCTGCAAAGCCGCCTGCGAGTGCGACGGTAAGGTCCCAGACGGTGGGTGTCGAGTTGTCGATGATGGCGGCCGTGGTGGTGCCAAGGGGCGAGAGCTTAAAGTACAGCGTGGACGTGACCAGGCAAAAGGCCATCTGCAGCGCAAGGCTGGCGACGGCTTCGACGGTAATCTCGCGGTCGAGCGTGGCGATGCCGTATGCCATGGCAAGGACCGAGCCCATGAGCGGGCAGATGAGCATGGCGCCCACGATGGCGATGTCCGAATCGATATCGAGGCCGATGCTCGCGATCAGCATGGCGATGATGAGGATGCATAGGTGGGAGCCAGTCAGACGCGCCCCGTTTACAAAACGCTTGCGGATCACGTGATAGGGCGCGCGTCCCTCGCGAATGTTGAACGCGCGCTTTAAAAAGCGACCAGCCTGCTCGGCAGCCTCACTATGGGCAGGGCGGATGCCGTGACGCCGGTGATGGCGTTCGCGTAGTCGCTTGAGTTGTTGTCTATCGAGTTCCATGTTCACCTCGTTCCAGCGCGGTCCGCGTATCCCGCCCGTCGCCCTTACTCTACACCGTGGCGGGCGGGGTGTCTGTTGGATGCGGAATCCGATAGGGCGGATGACGCGGGAGCAAATGCAAATCATAGGCTCAATTCGATCCTGCAAGAATACGGTGCACCAGTTCCTACATATGTGACGAAATTGTGAAGCACGAGAGCGCGAATTTCAAAAAATACGCTGGTCGCCAATGTTGCGCAACAGAATTCAAAAATCGACAGCTACCGTTTGATACGTATGGATACATCCGTGTCAAAGGGAGAAAGCCATGGCAAACTACAGTCCACAACACTTTGAGCCTCGGGCCAAGGCCGTCAACGTCAAGGGCGTTGCCAACCGCGCCGTCGCAACCGTTTTGACGGCGGGCCTCATCGCTCAGCCGCTCATGTCGCCGCTGGCGGCAATCGCCGCACCGTCAACCGATAACGGCGATTCTGTTCAGGGGGGGGGTAGTTCTGTAGAGAACACCGTTGCCGCCGGTAACCAAGCGGTCGTAAAGACGGCTGCCCAGCTGGCCGAGGAGTCGGCAAAGCAGCTCAAGGACGCTCAGGCCGCCTACGATGCCGCCCAGAAGAAGGCCGACGCGGCGGGCCAGTCTCAAAAGCAGGCGCAGCAGCAAAAGAATCAGGCCTCGCAGGCCGTGACCGATAACGCCGCCGAGCAGAACGAGGCCGAGGTAGCCGCGCTTCAGGAGAAGATTGACGAGCTCAAAGCCGCTGTCGAAAAGACCGAGCAGCAGCAGAAGAAGCTGGGCGACCTGAACGATCAGCTCGATCAGGCCAACAAGAGTGTCGAGGACAAGACCCAGGCGCTCAAGGACGCCAAGGCAAAGCAGGATGAGGCCAAGAAGGCCCTCGATGATGCCCAGGCCAAGCTCAAGGCCATGGGTATGGACGAGTACGAGGCCGCCAAGAAGGCCGTCGAGGACGCACAGGCAAAGCTCGACGACGCCAATAAGGCCGTTGCTACTGCACAGGCCAATCTGGACCAGGCCAAGGCTGCCGAGGCCAGCGCCCAGCAGGAAAAGAAGGACACTGAGGCCGCTCTGACGACTGCCCAGGCCAAGAAGCAGGAGACTGCCGCTGCGCTCGCAGCCGCAACCACCGCGCGCGATAATGCCCAGCAGAAGTTCAACCAGGCGCAGGCCGCGCTCGATGCTGCCGTCTCGGGTACGGGTGTCGACCTGAGTGCGCTTGAGGCCGCCAAGATCGCTGCTGCTGGTGAGCTCAAGACCGCGCAGGCGGAGCTCAATGCCGCGACGGATGCCGACGCCACCGCACAGACAAATCTGCAGGCCGCCCAGGCTGCCGTCGCTGCCGCGCAGGAGAAGGCCAACGCCGCCAACGCTGCTGTGGCGTCTGCCCAGTCTGCATACGATGCGGCAAACAAGGAGTACAAGGACGCGGCCAGTAAGCGTGACGCCGCCAAGGCCGCATACGAGAAGGCGCAGCAGACCGAAGCAGACAAGAAGACCGCGTACGATAAGCTTGTCGAAGTTCGCAAGCAGAAGCGCAGCGAGTGGGAGGCAGCCTGCGCCGCTTCGAACGCCGCGGAAAAGGCTTATGACGCTGCTAATGCCCAGGTTGAGGCTCTTGAGCAGCAGATTGCAGACCTAAAGTCCAACATGACCGTTGACCAGGAAGTCATCAATAAGGGCATGCTCGGCTTTATGGCCTACATCAGCAACAGCAGCGATTTCACCGCCCAGCAGAAGTCGAATGCAAGTACCGCCGCGTCGATGCTCATGGGGACGACAGAGAAACAGGACTGGTATGACAAGTACGTCGATCAGGATATGTCTCGCGACACCAATCCGCTTTCCTTGGAGCAGATGCGCAACGCCCTGACCTACCTCGATACCCAGAACAACCTCCGCAAGGCGAATGGTCAGTCGGAGCTCAGCGTCAGCCTCCGCATGACTGCGGCAGCTGCACTTAATACATCATATTCATCGAACATCTGGGGACACTCGAACTGCTATTTCGATCAAGGTGAGAACCTTGCAGGCGGCGGCGGAGCATACACTGGAGGCGAAACCGAGGATACCCTCGGCTGGCCATATACCGGTCTCTACACCCAGGAGAAAGAGGCATTCGATAAGTACGTCGCGCAGTATGGCGACGAACTCGGCAGCCACCGATATGATTCCTACTATATCTACCAGCACTACAACAGCATCTACCATGAGTGCGGGCATTATCTCAACATTATCGATGCCGGTGCAAAGGCTATCGGCATCGCGACCGGTAGCGGTAAGAACACCGATTCCGAGGTAACCATTTTCGACTATAGTGGAAGCACGGGGCAGAAGGACTTCACTGTCTCCGAGTTCAAGAAGCTCGTCACCGACTACATCGATTCCGCTTACAATGCAGGCGGCACGCAGGAGCAGAAAGAGCAGCTGAAGCAGCTTCAGAACAAGCTGGCAGATGCACAGAAGACGATGGGCACGGCCGATACGGCATATCTCGCCGCTCTCAATAACCAGAAGGACGCACAAGACGCCTATACCACGGCAGACACGAACGTGAATACCGCCAAGGGCGAGTACGAGAAGGCTAAGTCCGGCACCGCCGCCGCGAAGACGGCATACGACGCCGCGAAGGACGCACTCGGCGGAATTGACATCGAGTCCCTCAAGCAGAACCTCGATGCCGCCAAGAGCAAGGCCGCTACTGCCCAGGCAGCTCTCGATAAGGCAAACGCCACGCTTGCTGACAGCAAGACGAAGGCAGCCGACGCCGCTGCTCACAAGGCGAAGGCTCGCAGCGCCCGCGATGCCGCCAAGGCAAAGTCCGAACAGGCCAATGAGGCGTATGACAACGCTACCGCTTCGGTCAAGGACCTTACCGCCAAGCGCGATGCCGCCAAGACGGATCTTGCGAACAAGCAGGGCACGCTTAACGATGCCAAGAAGGCCGACGACACTGCCCAGGCTGGTGTAGACAAGGCCCAGGCCGCAGATGTCCAGGCCGCGACTGCTCTTTCGGACGCCAAGCAGGCGGTTGCCGCCAAGGCGCAGGCTGTGTCCGACGCGCAGGCCAAGGCCAAGGCTGCCGAGGGCGAACTGGCCACCGCGAACAAGGCCTTCGAGCGCTTCGCTGGAGCCCAGAGGGCGGTCGACGACGCCAAGGCCGCCTATGACGCTGCCGTGGCCAGTGTCGCCGATGCCCAGAAGCAGCTCGAGGCCGCCAACGAAGCCGTCGTCGATGCGAACCTCGAGATCGTCAAGGCCAAGGCCGAGCTTGCCAGCGATGAGGCACTCAAGGCTGATCTTGAGGCTGTCGACCACAAGGCATCCCTTGCCGCGGGCACGACGGGCAACGAGAAGCTGGTCAAGCTGAACGCTGCCTACGCTCGCTATAAGACCGCCGTCGATGCCGCTGCTGGTCTCAAGGCTGCTCTGAGCGATGCCGATGCCAAACTGTCCGATGCCAACGACGCCTATGCCGCCGCGCTTGCCGAGCTTGGCGATGCCAAGGATGCCCTGGCTGCCGCGCAGGCCGAGTACGACAAGTATCATCCCAAGGCCGAGCCGCAGGCCAAGCCTCAGGTTGCGCAGGCTGCTGCAAAGGCTCCTGTCGCCAAGAAGAAGGCTGCGAACGCTGCGCTCGCCCAGACCGGTGATGACTCCGCGCTTGCGGGCGAGGTGTTCGTCATCGGCGGTATCACCCTCGTGGCCGCTGGTGTGACGCTGAGCGATCGTCGTCGCAAGCAGATGTAGCGTTTCGAGCGTAGTTTCTGCAACGAACTTCAATTCATAGCGGGACCGTCTCGTTAGCCAAACGATAAGGCCGGCGCGCTGCTAAACGCAGCGCGCTGGCCTTTCTTTGTTTCGATATCAAAAAGCCCGGTCAGCAGCCGTGAAAGCTACCGGCCGGGCAAGCCGTAGGCAATATGGTTGCTGTCGAGCAGCTGCTCAGCTTAGCCCAGCAGGCTTAAGCCCACGGAGACAAATGCCAGGATAACGCCGACGATGGACTCGCCGCCGAGCAGGCCGCTGGCAACGACCAGACCCTGTTCCTGGAAGGCGGCGTCCTTGGCAGCCCTCTCCTCGTCGGAAAGACCAGCGGTGGCGTCGCGGTGGGCGGACCACTTATCGTAGGCGAGCTTGACGCAGGAGCCCAGGAATGCCGTGAGTGACATGTAGAACGGCAGGTACACGCCCAGGCCGATCATCATGGCCGGAATGCCGAGCCAGTACATGACGATGCCGGCGATAAAGCCGCCCGCAAACCACGGCACGCTCGGGATGCCCGAGACCATGGTGGCGACGACGCTTGCCTGCGCGGCCACAAAGCTCTTGTCGGGTCCAAAGGCGTCCGGACCATAGGCGGTTACGAGCGCGACCATGACGGCGGCAGCGACCAGGGCGCCCACGATGCCGCCGATGGCCTGGCCGACCCACTGTGCACGCGGGTTGGTGCCCAGCACGGCGCCGGCCTTAAAGTCGTTCATGACGTCGCCCGCAAGGCCGCACGCTACGGCCACGATGCCGGCGATAAAGAACAGTTTAACCTGCGCGAGCTGCGCGAAGGCAGCCACGATGAGCATAACGATGAGGCCAAAGATCTCCATGGGGTCGATGCCCGTCTGGCCGCAGCTCTGTGCGCTCATGATGGTGGTGACAAAGGTGAGCAGCGTCACGATGACGGCCGGGACGGGACCAAGGTCGAGCGCGATGGCGACGATCACGGCGATGGCGGCAGCGCCCAGGCCGATGATGCCGGCGTCGAGTTTAAGGGAGCCCGAGATGAGCGACTGCTCGTCGGTGTCGGTGGAGCTGTCGGCGGCAAGACCGCGGACGATACCGGCGACCTGCGGCAGGATGTCCTTGAGGACGACGGCGACGCCAAAGCCCATCATGAGGCCCATGCCCAGGGACTTGACGATGCCTTGCGCAGTCATAACGTCGAACAGACCGGCAGCGGTGCCGCCCACGATGATGCCAAAGTTGCCCAACAGGGCGCCGGCAAACCAGAAAGCGACCGGGGCGAAGCCCACGAGGAAGCCGATGGACAGCAGCATGGGCGAGTTGTAGATGGCAAAGGTCACGCCGGGGATGTTGAGCGTGCACAGCATGCTGGGCACCACGCCCAGGGCGTCGCGCAGCACGCTGTAGATGCCTGCGATGGCCATGGAGCCAAAGAGCTGCTTACCGGTCTTGCCGCCGGCCTCGGTGGCGCGTAGGGTCTGAGCTGCGGCGTTGCCGGTGGGGAACTCCAGCGCGGCGTCCACGATAAAGTGACGGTGGATGAGCGCGGTGGCCAGCAGGCCCAGGATGGTGCCGGCGAGCGCCACGATAAACATGTCGAGCCAGCTGATCTGGTCGGCATAGCCCAGCATCCAGGCGCCCGGGATGGTAAACGCCAGGCCGCCGGCGACCATGGCGCCCGCGGACATGATGGTGTGGGTGACGTTGGCCTCGTTGAGGCTGGCGTTGCCCATGAGCTTCAGGAAGAACAGCGAGATGACGGCAGCGAAAATGATTGGCCAGGGGAGGGCGCCCATCTTGAGGGCCGTGTAGGCCGAGCTTGCCGTGATGATCACGCAGCCAAGGACGCCGATGACGACACCGCGCAGCGTGAGTTGCCCGCGCATCGAGGCGCGGTTCGAGGGATTGCTCATATTGAACTCCTTTGCGTATATCCGCTTCCCCCGGGAGCGCCGCTACGGATGCGGCGCGGGAAGTCGGGTTACCAAAGGCCGTCGCGTGAGCTCGCAAACGACCGCGCATCAGTATAGCCGCAACCTAGTCATTTTGGGATGACTGGTTTAGGTAGGCGATATACTGCTGGGCAGACGAAAGGAGCGCCGACGATGCTTAATGGGTGCGCATATATATTGACGGTCGACGTGGGTAACACGTTCATTCGCTTTGGCCTGTTTGCAGAGGATTCGGCCGCGGCGCAGGAATGCCCGCTTGCGACGTGCGAGATCACGACGCCGGCACGTATCACGGCCGACGAAGCGCGTATGCGTCTCGCTCAAGTCATGGCCGCGCTGGCGGCCGATGCGGGCATACCCGGCGCGCTCGTTCCCGCAGCTGCAGTGCTGAGCTGCGTGGTGCCGGCGCTCGAGCGCCCGTGGAAGGCGGCACTTTCCCGCACCTGCACGGGGCGCGTGCTCACCGTGGGGCCGGGCCTCAAGACCGGCATGCCCGTCCACTACGACGACCCGGCCGAGATCGGTCCCGACCGCATCGCCGATGCCGTGGCGGCCCGCGCCGTCTACGGCTCTCCCTGCATCGTGATCGACCTGGGCACGACGACCAATATTGAGGTCATCGACGCGTGTGGAACCTTTGTGGGCGGCGTCATCGCGCCGGGTCTGGCGCTCGGTGCCCGGTCGCTTTCGGCCGCTGCGGCGCGCCTGCCGCAGGTCGAGCCCTCGGCACCCACGCATGTGATCGGTCGCAACACGCGCGAGGCCATGCGCTCGGGCGTGGTCTTGGGCGAGGTGGCCCGCATCGACGGCATGCTCGATATGGTGCTTGCCGAGATGCGCTCGACCAAGGCGGCGGGCGAGGGCAGCGTGCCCATCGTCATTACCGGCGATGATGCCGAGGCGCTCGCGGCGTTGGTCGGCCATAGCCTGACGGTAGACGACGCGCTGACGCTGCGGGGTCTCGCCGAGCTCTACCGCATCAACCAAAAGCCCCGCCGCGTGTAAAAGTGAGGGCGCCGGTGGGACAAACGCCTCCACCTTTCACCTGCTACAATGGGTCAAACTATTGCGATTACGGAGGTGTCTGCCATGTCGGACGATCTTCATCAAACTTCGTCAGGCAAGCGCCTGGACGTCATTAGCTGGGACGAGTTCTTTATGAGCGTGGCCATCGCCGCGCAGCGCCGCAGCAAAGATCCCAACACGCAGGTGGGTGCGTGCATCGCCAACACCAACCACCGCATCCTTTCGGTGGGCTACAACGGTACACCCTCGGCGCTCAACGACGACTTTTTCCCGTGGGGTACGAGCGACGACCCGCTGCAGGACAAGCACAACTACGTGGTCCACGCCGAGGCCAACGCCGTGCTCAACTACCGTGGTTCGCTCAAGGACCTCGAGGGTTCCACGGTCTACGTCACGCTGTTTCCGTGCCACGACTGCGCCAAGATTTTGGCGCAGGTGGGCGTGGGCGAGGTTGTCTACCTGGACAACAAGTACGCCGACACCGATGATGGCCGTATCAGCCGCCGCATTCTTGACTCTTGCGGCATCAGCTACCGCCAGGTCATCGTCGATGTTCAGATTGGTACCGGGGGACAGGCTCGACAGTAATATGCGTTGTCGCTATCTGACGACGAACGCAGCTCAAAGAGCCCCGTCCCAAATTGACTACTCGTGAAAGTCGCGTCTGCGCGCATGGACGGCTCGTGAGCGGGTACATGGCTGTAGTAACATAGCTTCTGTCCGCGGGCGTGCCCGCGTTATTGTGAGAAAGGAGCCCCTGTGGCTGTTAACGAAGAGCTGCTTAAGAAGGTTCTTGAAGAGATTCGCCCCAACCTGCAGGCCGACGGCGGCGATATGGAGTATGTGGGCGTCGACGACGAGGGTGTCGTCAAGCTGGAGCTGCAGGGCGCTTGCGCCGGCTGCCCCATGAGCTCGCTGACCCTGTCCATGGGTATTGAGCGCATCCTGAAGGAGCATGTGCCCGGCGTTACCCGAGTTGAGCAGGTCAATGCCTCCGGCGAGGCCGAGGACCTGTACGACGAGTACGCGCCGTTCTAAGATGCGAAAGCTGCGGACGGTATGCTCCGCATAGACGTTACGCCCAAATATGCGGCTGCGAGCGCAAGGCCCGCGGCCGCATTTGTATGTAGGGAGCAGGGGATCGATATGCTCAACGACCTCTACCATATGCTTGATCCCGTCGCGATCTCGGCGGGCCCCATCACCATCTACTGGTACGGCCTGGCCTACGTGGTCGGCGCCCTGCTCACGGCGGTCGTCATGTACCGCACGCAGCGTCGCTGGGGCTTTAACATCACGATTGACGACCTGACGAGTGTCGTGGTCGGCGTGGTCTTTGGCCTCATTATCGGTGCGCGCCTGTTCTACGTCGTCTTTTACGGTGATGGCTACTACTGGGCGCACCCGCTCGAGATCTTTGCCACCAACGAGGGCGGCATGAGCTTCCATGGCGG
>DBGBJN010000277.1:0-19707 GCA_048449885.1 Collinsella sp. | reverse complement strand
TTGTTCTTGTCGCTCGCCACGACGAGCTTGGCGACGGGCAGACCCATGCGCTTGGCATAGTAGCCGGCCAGGATGTCGCCAAAGTTGCCGGTCGGTACGCAGAACTCCACGGCGTCGCCGGCCTCGATGGCGCCGGCGCGCAGCAGCTGCGCATAAGCGGCAAAGTAGTAGACGACCTGTGGCACCAGGCGGCCGACGTTGATGGAGTTGGCACTCGAAAGCACCGTGCCGGCGGCCTCAAGACGCTCGGCAAGCTCCTTATCGGCAAAGATGCGCTTGACGGCACTCTGGGCATCGTCGAAGTTGCCGCGGATGCCGCAGACGGCGACGTTATCGCCCTCCTGCGTGGACATCTGCAGATTCTGCACGCGGCTGACTTTGCCTTCGGGATAAAAGACGGTGATGCCCGTGCCCGGAGCGTCGGCAAAACCGGCGAGTGCTGCCTTGCCCGTGTCGCCCGATGTGGCGGTGACGATCATGATGCGCTCGGCGCCGCCGTCCTTGGCGGAAGTGCGGGCCATCAGACGGGGGAGCATCTGCAGAGCGACGTCCTTAAAAGCGCTCGTGGGGCCGCCAAAGAGCTCCATCACATAGGTTTGCGGGGCGTCGGCACCCGGTGCGGCGTCGAGTTTGACGAGCGGCGTGACCTCTTCGCTCGCAAACGTGCCGCGGTATGCCTCGTCGACACACGCCGAAATTTCTTCGGCCGTGTAATCATTCAGTAACATTCCCAACACATCTTGAGCGATTTCAAAGTACGATTTAGCTGCAAGCGAGCTGATATCGACCTGCTGGGTGCCAAGCTCGTCCGAGACAAACAAACCCCCGTCGGGAGCGATGCCGGTGCGGATTGCCACCTTACTTGAGCACGATAAAGTGCGTCCTCGTGTACTATGATAAGTTCCCATATAACACTGCTCCTCGGATGCCTTGGTCCCAATCGGTGAAACCATGGTATCAGAGCGCACAAAATAGGTTCGCAGAGGCTTTTTAGAAAGGTAACCTCCAGCCCATGATTAAGATTGCCAAGTTTGGCGGCTCGTCGGTCGCCGACGCCGTACACTTCAAGAAGATCAAGGCCATCGTCGATGCCGACCCTGCCCGCCGTTTTGTGGTGGTTTCCGCCTGCGGTCGCCGCTTTAAGGGTGACACCAAGGTGACTGACCTGCTCTACCTGGTTAACGCGCACGTTAAGTATCACGTGTCGTGCGAGGAGTTGCTCGAGGACATTGGCCAGCGCTATTTTGATATCGCTGACGAGCTGGAGCTCACCTATCCCATCCGCGAGGAGTTCGCGGCCTTTGCCGAGCGCGCCCGCTCGGGCGGTTACTCTACCGAGGAACTCGTGAGCCGTGGCGAGTACTTCACCGCTCGCCTGATGGCAGAGTACCTGGGCCTGCCGTTCCTGGACGCCGCGACGGTTGTGGCGTTCCATCACGACGGTACGCTCAGCATGAATCGCACCTCCGAGCTGGTGCAGGAGTACGGCCAACAGGGCGGCTTTGTTATGCCCGGTTTCTACGGCGCGACGCGCGAGGGCCAGATCAAGCTGCTCGACCGTGGCGGCGGCGATATTTCCGGCTCGATCCTAGCCAAGTGCCTGGGCGCCGATCTGTACGAGAACTGGACCGACGTCTCGGGTTTCTACTCTGCCGATCCGCGCATCGTGCCCGAGGCTCAGCCCATCGCCCGCGTTACCTACGAGGAACTGCGCGAGCTTTCGTACATGGGCGCGAGCGTCCTGCACGAGGAGGCTGTGTTCCCCGTGCGCGAGGCCGGTATTCCGCTGGTCATCAAGAACACCAATGCGCCGCAGGACCCCGGCACCATCATTAGCGAGACGGCTGATGAGGGCGAGGCGGAGCCCATCATTACCGGCGTGACCGGCAAGCGCGGCTTTGTCGCCATCAACGTTGCCCGCGACCGCACCAAGCCCCGTGTCGGCTTTATGCGCCGTGCGCTTTCGGTCTTCGAGCGCTATGACGTTTCCGTCGAGCACATGCCCACCGGTGTCGACCGCTTTGGCGCCGTGGTGCAGGAGCAGGACGTGCACGACTCGCTGTACTCGCTCGTGGGCGACATTCAGCAGGAGGTCGAGCCGCTCGAGATCGAGGTTGTCGAGGGCTTGGCGCTCATCGCTACCGTTGGCCGTAACCTGCGCGGCCGTGCAGGTATCTCGGGCCATCTGTTTGGCATGCTTGGTCAGGCCGGCGTGAGCGTGCGTATGATTTCGCAGAGCTGCGACGAGATCAATATCATTATCGGTGTCGAGGAGAAGGACTTCGACCTGGCGATTCAGACCATTTACCGTGCCTTCTCCGACGAGAACGGCATTGTGAAGGTCTCCGACCTGGAGGCTCCCGCGCCGGTCGATCCCGCCCTGGTCGCGCTCCACAAGTAGCTGCCATCCCAGTAGATTTTTGGACTTGTCTCAAAAATCTATGGCGGGGCGTTTCGTTTCGGTTTCGTTTCGACGGGGCGGGTTTCGTGCCCGCCCCGTTCTTGTATACACTGGCAACAATAATCGGCCTGCTTGGCGTGCGGGCAAAAGCCACAACCTTTAAAGGGGGAAGCATGAAACAGTACACGGTTGCTATTTTGGGCGCGACGGGAGCCGTGGGCACCCAGATGCTCGAGTGCCTCAACGAGCAGGAGTTCCCGGTTGGCAAGCTCAAGCTGCTGGCGAGCGCGCGTTCTGCGGGCAAGACCGTCGAGTTCCGTGGCGAGCAGATCGTGATCGAAGAGGCTTGTCCCGAGGCCTTTGAGGGCTGTGACATTGTGCTTGGAGCTGCCGGCGACGACATCGCGAAGGAGCTACTGCCCGAGGCCGTCAAGCGCGGCGCCGTCGTGGTCGACAACAGCCATGCCTTCCGCATGGATCCCGAGGTGCCGCTGGTTGTGCCCGAGATCAATGCCGACGACATCAAGTGGCATCACGGCCTTATCGCCAACCCCAACTGCGCGACCATTATCGGCCTGGTTCCCACGTGGCCGCTGCATCAGCTCGCTGGCGTGAAGCGCATGATCGTCTCGACGTACCAGGCGGCTTCGGGTGCTGGCGCCCCCGGTATGGCCGAGCTCGAGGCTCAGCTGGCCGCCCTGGGCCGCGGCGAGGAGATTCCCGAGCCGCGCGCGTTTGCCGCCCAGCTCGCGAGCAACCTGATTCCGCAGATTGGCGGCGTCAAGGAGGAGGGCTTTACCTCCGAGGAGATGAAGTTGCAAAACGAGGGCCGCAAGATCATGCATCTGCCCGAGCTGCGCGTGAACTGCACCTGTGTGCGCGTGCCCGTGCTGCGCTCGCACTCCGAGAGCATCACGCTTGAGTTCGAGCGCGACATCACGGTGGAAGAGGCCCGTGCCGCGCTGGCTGCCGCTCCGGGTGTCAAGCTAGTTGACGACATGAGCGCCGAGGATGCGCACGACCGCTTCCCCATGCCGATGGACACCTCCGACCAGGACCTGATTTGGGTCGGTCGCGTACGCCGCGACATCTCGAACCCCGAGGCCGCGCGTGGCATCACCTTCTGGTGCTGCGGCGACCAAATCCGTAAGGGCGCGGCAACCAACGCCGTCCAGATCGCTAAGCTGCTCTGCGAGTAGTGTGACCTGTCCGGCGGGGGCCGTTGTTGGTTGGGGCCGCTGGGCTGATGTGGGGGCACGTGGCTGTTGCGGGCCCTGATCCCGGCGGCGGCTTCGGCGCTTTGCGCCTGCCGCCTTGGGGGACTGTGGGGCGCGGCCGGCAGCTGCGGCGCGTTCGCGCCTGCTGCCTAGGGTGACTTTGGGGTCGATTGGGGTTGTCTGCACAATTCGCGGTATTATGTTGCGGAGTTTTGAAAGGAGCCGCTGGTGGTCACGACGACGTTTGCTTCGCCTTTGGGCGAAATCTTGCTTGCCGCTGATGGCCGCGGTCTGACGGGACTTTGGTTTGAGGGGCAGGAGCATTTTGGCTCCACGCTTCTCCGGGAAGACTCCGAACATGTTGAAGGCGCCGATGCGGTTTCTGGTGCTGGCGGCATGTCTTCGGTGAATCCGACAAACGGTGCTGCCTCGTCGGTACTTGAGCGTTCTTGGGCTTGGCTGAATGCTTATTTTGCGGGGCAGGAGCCTCGGTTTACGCCGCCGTTGCATATGATTGGTACGGCGTTTCAGCGCGAGGTTTGGTTTGAGCTGCTTTCTATCCCGCGTGGCGAGGTCGCTACGTATGGTGAGATCGCCCAGCGTGTTGCGGCTCGACATCGTGTACCGGGAAACGAAGCACCCGTTGCGTCTCCCCGTGCCGTGGGGGCCGCGGTCGCGCGTAATCCCATTTCGATTATTGTGCCGTGCCATCGCGTGGTTGCCGCCGACGGTTCGCTCAACGGATATGCCGGCGGCCTCGACCGCAAGGAGTGGCTGCTGCGGCTTGAGGGCGCGTACGAGGAGTAACGCTCGAGCACTTTGCATAACTAGGACGCCGTGAAAGGACGAGTCACTGTCCCTTCGCGCTCGGCATGCGTCAAAGCGCTCGACACGTGCGCCTTAAGTTTGGCTAAGCCCTATCCAGCGTTTTTAGAAACGTGCAGGTTGAGCAGCTAAGGCTGCGCTAAGGCGGCTGGCGGTGCGCTATCATCGGCAATATCGAAATCTGTATAGCCGCGCGCCAAAGGAACAACTATGAAGCTGATGCTTGCCGAGGACGAACCCGGCCTCTCCCGTGCCCTTACCGCGATTCTTCAACATAGCGACTACGAGGTCGACACCGCCCTCGACGGTCTGACGGCGCTCGAATATCTGCTCGCCAACGACTATGACGCCGCAATCCTGGACATCATGATGCCCGGCATGGATGGCATTGAGGTGCTCAAGCGCACACGCGCCGCCGGTAAGCGTCTGCCCATCATTATGCTCACGGCAAAAAGCGAGGTGTCCGATAAGGTCGAGGGCCTGGATGCCGGTGCCAACGATTATCTGACCAAGCCGTTTGCCGCCAAGGAGCTGCTTGCGCGTATTCGTGCCATGACGCGTGCCGCGACGGCAATTGACGCCACGACGCTCAGCGTGGGCAACGTGCGTCTCGACACGGCATCGTGCACGCTCGTTGGCCCTTTGGGCGAGGAGCACCTGGCCAATCGTGAGTTTCAGCTTATGGAGCTCTTTATGCGCAACGCCGGCACGCGCATGCCCACCGAGCGTCTGATGCTTGGGGTTTGGGGTGAGGACGCGCCCGAAGGCGCCAACGTGGTGTGGGTCTACATCTCGTACCTGCGCAAAAAGCTGACGGCGCTTGGTGCCAACGTTGCGATTCGTGCATCGCGCAACCAGGGCTATTCGCTCGAGGTTGTTGAGGAGGGCGAATAGGCGTGAGCGCGAGTGCGTGGTGGAAGCGCACGACGGCAAAACTCGGCATGGGCGCGGACTCGGGTAATCCGGGGCGCGCCGATGCTGCCAGTGCAATGGGACGTCGCCTGCGTCGTAAGTTCATCCTGGTTGCCATGGGTGCCGTGACCGCCGTGCTTACGCTTATCATCGCCGGCATCAATATCGTCAACTACTCGCATGTCTGCAAGATGGCCGACGCTCGTCTGGACTATATCTTGGCGGGCAAGGACGGCATCGATTGGACGGATGAGCCCAAGACCGATCCCGGTCAGGATGCGGTTGCCGGCAAGGTTGCTACCGGTAACCGGGCAGCCGTTCGCGATGGGCATTTTGAAGGCATGACGGCGGAGTCTCCCTTCGACACGCGCTACTTTACGGTGTCGATTGCCGGCGGGCAGGTGACCGATGTCAACACGGCTCGCATTGCCGCGGTGGGCGCCAAGCGTGCCGCCCGCATCGCTGCAGGACTGTATTCCAAGGGTTTGACCTCGGGCTTTTCTGGTAACTACCGCTATACGGTTACGGTTCAGGGCGACGAGACCACCTATGTGTTTGTGGACTGCTCGCGCGAGCTTGCAAGCTTTCATTCGTTTTTGAGCGCGAGCGTGGCGATTAGTTGCATTGGCTGGCTGGCGGTGTTGGCAATTGTGGCGGGTGCCTCGGGCGCGGTGATTCGGCCGATGGTCGAGAGCTACAGCAAGCAAAAGCGCTTTATTACCGATGCGAGCCACGAGATCAAGACGCCGCTGGCTGTAATTGACGCCGCCAATGAGGTACAAGAGATCGAGAGCGGCGAGAGTGAGTGGACGCAGAGCATTCACGAGCAGGTCGCGCGGCTGACGGCGCTCACGGAACGTCTGGTGTTTTTGGCTCGCATGGACGAGGGCTCGGCGGGCTTTGCCATGACATCGTTTGATCTTTCGGAGGCCGTGGACAAGGCTGCGGCGCCGTTTGAATCGGTGGCGGTTTCGCGCGGAAAGCGGCTGTCGACGTCGATCGCGAGCGGTGTGCGGGCCCATGCCGATGCCGCGGCAGTGGCGCAGGTTGTTGAGCTGCTGCTGGACAACGCCACACGCTACGCAAGCGAGGACAGCGTGATCGAGCTGAGCCTGCGCGCCGTTTCGCGCGGTGCAGGCAAAGGCTCGGCCGAGCTTGTCGTATCGAATGCTGTTGATGAGCTGCCCGAAGGCGACCTGGACCGACTGTTCGACCGCTTCTACCGTGCAGACGTCTCGCGTAGCTCCAAGACGGGCGGCTCGGGCGTGGGTCTATCCGTCGTGCGCGCCATCGCCGAGGCCCATGGCGGCTCCGCTACCGTATCCGGCCACGATCATCAGATCGCCTTCACCGTCTGCTTCTAAAACCTGCCAAAAAGGGACAGGTTTATTTTGACAGGTTTTATCTGGGGAAACGTCGACGGAGGAGGCTATGGGCTGAGGGTACGTCCCGGTTTCAGGTCTCGGAATAGGACGTACTTTCCCCTGGAGGGTCGTTCCGGAAACCGTATCCCAGTTTGACGCCTCGGAATGGGATGCGGTTTCCCCTTGAAGGCTCTAGCGGAAGCTGTGTCCCGGAATATCGCTGCGGAATGGGACACGCTTTCCGAATGATGCCTTCAACGGAAACTGCATCCCAGCTTGACGCCTTGGAACGGGATGCGGATTCCGGATGAGCCGCTTGCGGAAAGCATATCCCGGTTTAGCAACGAATTGCGGGACGGACGTTCCACGCGACAGGATCTAAGCGCCGGGACAGCGGCAGGACGGCCTTCTGCGCTCACTCTTGCAGGGCGTAGATCGACTTATCCATGTTGAACAGGTAAGCCATGACGCAGACAATAAAGAGCCCGGCAAAGCCGGCACCCATGCCGATAAGCAAAACGTGTTGCCGGGGTTTCGGAAAGGTATACGCCGCCCGATCCAATGCGAGACGGTTGCGCCGATCTGCACGGCAACGTCAAAACACAAGCGTTAACTGCGCGCCCTGCTCAACGGGCTGCTCCTTGTGCTCGCTCAGAAGGACCATTCGGTCTTCGTATTGCTTTTCGGTCATTTCGATAACGGTGACCTCTCCAGCGCTTGGAAGATTCAGCTTAAGGCGAGCGATATGCGCCGCTGCGGATTCGCGAGTTACCAACAGGCGCGAATACACCGAAAACTGCTCCATATGGTATCCGTCGTTAATCAGAAACTTTCGAAAGTCGCTATACTGCCGACGCTCGGCTTTGCTTCCCGTTGGAAGATCGAACAGAACCAATAACCTCATAACTCTCATGGCTCCTCCCTATTCAACAGATACCATCTCGAGCCCTCTTAGCTCGGGCAACAACAGCCTCTTAGGGTCCTTTTCGAGAACGGCAGTTCTGAGTGAAGAGAGCGTTGTCTCTATGCACTGCTGACAGCCGCAACGTTTTCCGTCGATAGTCATGACGTGCTCAAACACGCGAGCGAGCAACGCTTTGTCGCGCTGGCCCAAAGGCTCTGCAACGCCGTAGCTCATAACAATTAGATCGACGAGAGGGCGGAACGGTTCAATAAGATCGTCGACGAGATTGAATGCGTTGTAAACGCTGTGATGGTGAAGCCCTTGGGATACGAGCCATCCGCCGCTAACGGCTGCTCTTCCGATGCCTGCACGCAGGACGCTGTAACCATAATCGAGGGCGGAGCTCTGCATACTGTTACGTCTTGTTCCATCGGTGATGAGGGCTTTAAAGTACGCGGAGGCAGCTGCGCCTTCTCGATTGTCCGTGTCGCCCGAAAGAACAGTTTTGGCATAAGAGGGGAGAGGGCCTGTAGGCAACCCCATTTCTGTGAGAACCGCCGCTTGGTTGAGTATCTTTGCCTGCACGATCCGTTTCCAAAGCTGCTTTTTTAACGGAAGGCTCATGGCAAGCTGATCCTCGACGATGCGCGCATGGCGTGAATGGGCGCCCATGGGGAGCATAAGACCATTGGGCATATGATCGCGCCCGCAGATCATGACGCCTATTCCCGCGTCGTTGAGTTGTGACATGCAGGCGACCGTCAACGTGGTTTGATGGGATTCGACGATGACGACCCAAATGTCCTCGAGGGGAATGGTGGAGCTGCGGTCGTCCACGGTGATCATCAATAGGCCGTTCTTGATGCAGAGGTGGGCCTTGCTGTGGATAAGTATCGTCCGTTGGGCCATTTTGTCGACGACCTTCCCCGCATTAGCGCTACAATACAGCTAAGTCGAAAGCAGCTCACCTTGGGGAAGGGCGCGGCTCCAGACAAGGGGAGCCACTTAAGTGGCTTACCCGTAAAGTAACCCCCGTTCAATCTTCGGATTGGGCGGGGCGAACTTTTTTGGGCGAGTGTTAGCCAGTATTCCGTAAACGGTAGCTATGGATAGCATTTAGGCGGGTCCTTTTGAGCGTTTTTGCGCCTAAGGATTGATTCGATTGTGAAGATAAGTACATAAATCGCTGTGCCGAATACGGCTCGTTTCTTGCGTGAAGCGCGACGTGCCGACGTATTTTGTCTCGAAAAAATGAATCGCAGATGTAGATCTGAGGTCGAATCAGTCTTCTTTTTTGAGGCTTGAAACAGAAAAGCCCCTGTTAAAGGGGCTTTTCTGTGCGCACATAGCGTATCACCTTGGGGAAGGGCGCGTGCTCAAGACTCCCTAGAACGGAATATCTGCATCATACGTAGCGTATCACCTTGGGGAAGGGCGCGTGCTCAAGACAGCTTGTTTGCACGCTCGACCTCGTCATACAGCGTATCACCTTGGGGAAGGGCGCGTGCTCAAGACCAGTCGTCGCAATGCTCATTCCATCGCTCGAGCGTATCACCTTGGGGAAGGGCGCGTGCTCAAGACCTGGAACTTCCTCTCGTTCTCTGGGTCCTTGAGCGTATCACCTTGGGGAAGGGCGCGTGCTCAAGACACTGGCAAGCTCTACGACGGGAGCGCCGGCAGCGTATCACCTTGGGGAAGGGCGCGTGCTCAAGACAGGTAGTCGGCGACCAGTCGCTCGAACCTCAGCGTATCACCTTGGGGAAGGGCGCGTGCTCAAGACATGCCCATCTCGGACTGCACGGTGTGGATCAGCGTATCGCCTTGGGGAAGGGCGCGTGCTCAAGACGGCTCGGTCTCGCTCTTGGCGAACTGCTTGAGCGTATCACCTTGGGGAAGGGCGCGTGCTCAAGACGCGTACTCGACGTCCACCGACGCTATCACGAGCGTATCACCTTGGGGAAGGGCGCGTGCTCAAGACATTCAAACACTGCCGATTTAAAGGCGTTCGAGCGTATCACCTTGGGGAAGGGCGCGTGCTCAAGACATGGACGGGCGTACCAAGGTGGACATTCCCAGCGTATCACCTTGGGGAAGGGCGCGTGCTCAAGACCATGGACGAGGAGGCGAGCGATTTCGAATAAGCGTATCACCTTGGGGAAGGGCGCGTGCTCAAGACTGTTATGCGTGCGTATCCGTATGAGGGCGAAGCGTATCACCTTGGGGAAGGGCGCGTGCTCAAGACATTCACGGTGTAGAGGTTGTTGCTCATGGTAGCGTATCACCTTGGGGAAGGGCGCGTGCTCAAGACTACACCGAGCTGGCGCTCACCGACTACAGCAGCGTATCACCTTGGGGAAGGGCGCGTGCTCAAGACGCAACCGCTACGGCTACACTGTAACTCATTAGCGTATCACCTTGGGGAAGGGCGCGTGCTCAAGACTCGACAAGCGATCCGGCGAGAGGCCGTACTAGCGTATCACCTTGGGGAAGGGCGCGTGCTCAAGACTAGGTGGAGAAGTTGCTGTTCGGTGCCTGGAGCGTATCACCTTGGGGAAGGGCGCGTGTTCAAGACTGGGGGCAGGCACACGGCGTCGACGCACGGAGCGTATCACCTTGGGGAAGGGCGCGTGCTCAAGACATATACGTCGTCCAAACGTCGAGCGTGAGGAGCGTATCACCTTGGGGAAGGGCGCGTGCTCAAGACATGGCGTCGACGTGCCTGCCGATCGACTCGAGCGTATCACCTTGGGGAAGGGCGCGTGCTCAAGACCATAATGCGAACCTCCTAGGCCCCTCGTCTAGCGTATCACCTTGGGGAAGGGCGCGTGCTCAAGACTGGAACCTCGACCACATCGACGTGTTCACCAGCGTATCACCTTGGGGAAGGGCGCGTGCTCAAGACCTACCATTCGACAGACTGGGAGCACGCCCGAGCGTATCACCTTGGGGAAGGGGGTCCTCAATCGAGCAAAAGGGCCCCGTACGTCAAAATGGGAGCGTACGGGGCGAGCGGTTACTTTATTTGATGGGAGATTCGCGGATAACAACAGGCGATAGGTCGTTGTTTAGTTGTCCAACGGTGGGGCAGCTTAGGTTCAATCTAGTAAGCCTGTCAGTAAAAGACCAGTTGGCACTATTGATGTTGTAGCCGCTAAATCGTCCGATGAAATCGCCGATTTGCACCAGATCATCAAAGTATATTTCCAATGGTGGCTTCGCCATGGCGCTTTTCGGAACAGGCTTCCAGGCTTTTCGACCAGTGTGGGCCTTCGCAATTCTAGGCACATACGTCCCATCCTTAAGTGCAGGAATATCCGCCTTATAGACGGGGTCTGCGTACCAAGCGCCCTGCCCCTTCTTGGCCTCCGGGTCATGCCAGAGCCTCAGGCACAACATCTCGCTCACCTTGATGACCGACTTCTCGTCTGCCGATACAACGGCGTTGCCCATGACAATGTCTTTGTCGGAGCCCGCTTTGCGAGCGAGGTCTTTACCCTGTGCGTTGACGCCGGCATAACGATAGACCGTCTGCTCAAACAGCTCGCCCTTTCCCTTGCGCGGAACAAAGCGTGTGGGTACGACGAAATCGTGCGCCGCACGTACTTCGTTCGCAAAGGTCTCCCAGGGCATAACACTTTCGAGGGCCTTCATTATGGCATCGTGACGCTGAATCTCGTTCATACCTCTGGTTATGCTCCAGTGTGTCTCTTGGTTGAGCCGAGCGGTTTTAATCACGAGGCTTCGACTGCATGCTGCAATCACACAAGCATCGGTGACATGGTGACGATCGTCCGAGCGATCCTTTTCGCCATTCGACCCAAAGTTTAGCCCCCACCTGCGACGCAGCCATGCGGTCGCTCTGCCAGTGGTAGGAACAACATGTGCCTTTGCGCCATCATCGGGGAACTGCAGGCAGTCTGCGAGATAGGCACATACCTCTCGTGACATATAGGCAGTATCGGTAAAGCTTCGAGCTAAGAAATCGCCCTCTTTGGCATCAAGATCTTTCTCCAACAAGAAGTTCTTTTTGCGACGGCTGAGTTTCTGATTTTCTTGAACGCGACGCTCAAAAGCATCCCATGAAGGCGCACCGTCGTGGGACATCCATTCGTAAGGCGTCTGTTCGCGTTTGTCCTGATTGCTTTTGGCGAGGACTAGGACTTTGTTGTTCCGCGAGTTTTCTCCTGTGCGAGAGAACGGCAGGATATGGTCGATCTGCGTGTAGGTGTCGTCGCAAATTAGGCGATCGACTTCGATTTTAGCGCCCGTGTAAAGGTCGAAGCATTCCTGCTCTTCCCACAGGCGGTACTTCTCTATCTGTTTGCCTGTGACCTCATCTGCCGTGCAGCCACGCAGTTCAGCAATTTGTCCGGCAATGCGCTCACGATTTTTCTCATTCTTCTTATTGGCCTTGGCAATCTCGTCTTTTGCGCGCTGAGGCAACCTGAGCTCTCGATCAAGCTCAACGTGGATTTCGTTTGGCACGCCCCACTTGCGGCAGATGGCGTTGACCACTTTTCGCATTTGCGACATGGAGCGAATGACGACCGGGTTGTTATTGGTTCGACCGGTGCGTTCAGCCCAGAGCTCATAGGGCATCAGGCGATCGGAGCGCTCGAGCTGGGCGCCAGCGATGCGAAGTCCCAGCAGGCCGCAGTCATTTTCGGCCTGCGTAAGGTTGAAGACCTCGGGCTCCTCGAGGCAATCGAGCAGCATGTCGAGTGCTTTTTTTGAACGGTTGCCATAGCCGTTAAGAGCTTTGGATGAATAGGGAAGCCTACAAAGCGCCTCGATTTCCGCTTCCGAAAGCGGCAGCCCCTGAAGCCTCTCCTGAAGTACGGGGAGAGCTGAAGAGTATGCCACCGCCTCCATAACGGCATCGGCGAGATCACGGTCATCGCGCAAACGCTGCAGGAGAATGGGGTTGGCTGCATTGAGGGTATTGCGGAGCACGCGCCATCCCTTGGGCTTGTACACCTCGCGTGTTTTTTCGTCGGCGGCTGGAACTCCCTTAAAGTAATCGCCGGAACTAAGGTCGAGCGCTTTTCTGAGGGCGCCGAATTTAACAGCACAATCTTTGTTGCCTCGAATTGGCTCGCACGAGAACAGGATTGCAATGCACTCATCGCGCTCCGTAGCGCTCAGGGCGCGAGAGGTCCCGTCATCGTGGATGATGGTGATGTTGCCGAGTGCCCCATAGGCTGAAACGAGTTCGCTCGTAAGCGTGCAGCGTGCGGCTCGTTTTTCTGTTGGGAAGTATGAGCAGTGTCCGACGAGGTCGTACGTGCGGCGGTCGAAGTCTTTGCGCGAACGCTCCCAATCGCAAACCTCGATATACGCGGCCTCAAGTTCCGGCGAAGCGTATTTGGAGCCAAAGGAGCGTTGAGCATCAAATAGGATATGAGTTTCTTCGATAAGCTGGGCGTGCGTTACACACTTGTCGTAATTGCCGCCGCGATTGCGACTTTGAGGTTGCTGAGCGAGCCATTCGCCAACGGTGCGGCACGAGGCCTCCGCAATTGCCTCCTTGTTGGCCGCAAGGGCAGATAGAACCTTGCCGCCTTCGCTTGATTTATCCTGATTGCCTTCTCCGTGGGGGATGTATCCACGGCGCTTGCAGAGGGAGTAAAGGACTAGCGCCCACTCGCGATCGCTGAGCAGGCGGTCAAGACCATCAACACGAAGCTTGAGCGGCTGCTTGTCGCCTTTTGTGGTGTGGAAGTACTCTTTGGTGGCGTCTTGGGGGATGAGGCCATGAGCCTTGAAGACTTGGAGACAGTGCTTCAAGCGCGCCTGGGTACGGTCAATGTTTCGACGGGTAGAGCGGAAGCCCCTGCGAATAACCGCAAGACTTTGGCCCGTTTTAGGATGAGTTGGAGAGTCAAATAATCTGACGCCCAAATCCAGGATTTCATGATTAGCTGTGTCGATAAGTGCGAATCCGCAGCTTGCAATACCTGGATCCATGCCAAGCACAAGATGCCTGGGAAGTCCGAGCTTCCCAATTTCGCGATTGATGGTGATCTCCATGGAGCATCCCTCTCTAATAAGAACTCTAGAGAACAGTACCATCGCGTGAGGACATGGGCCGAGCTTGTTAGCCGAGTGGTGATTTTGTTAGGCAAACGGAAACGATTTATACAGCCTTACATATCGGTTTCCGGATGATGCTGTTTGTTGAAATTGAAACCCGGCTGAATCCCGCCCTGAGATTGAATGGCGGGGCGGCGCTCCACGCTATTCAGCGCGCTTGATAGGATGACGAACCACAGTCTTAAGTTTCTCCGGCGCACACTTGCGTGGATCGGAGAGATAGATTTCGTGATGTAAGCGGGTGTCTGAGAAGTCGGGGGAATAGCCCTGCTCGGTCGCGTATTCATACATAGCGTCTACGGTTGCCGGCTCGCTGTCATAGGGCCCGGTATGCATACATTGAACGCAGAGACCCTCGTCAACTTTAAGCAGCTCGACGGCGGAAAAGTCCAGTTTCTTTTTGGTCGTGGCCTCCGCGACTGCCCAGTCAAAATCATCTCGGCTGACGAAATCGGGCAGGCGGATGCACGAGATAAAGTTGAAATCGTCCTTGCGTACATAATCGATGTCGCCGCTCGGGGAGTCTTGCCACCAGAAACCCTCGAGCGGCGGTACCACAAAGTCGAAATAGCCCTCGATACTCCTTGAGCCTTTCTTCGACATCTTGACGGTATAGGCGATGCCGTAAAGCAGCGGCAGGGTGTTTTGATACTCGCCACCTTCGGTATTTGGGTCGCCCTTTCCGCGAACGGCAACGTAGCTCATAGGCGGGACAGTTACGATACTCGGCTTGCTTGCAGGTTTGTAGAGCTCCTTGCATTCCTTCTTAAAGTCGAACGCCATGTTGGCCGCCTTTCTGCGTATTGGCCTGCTTAGATAGTGGAATCATATCATAAAAACGAACAGCTGTTCGAATGATTTTGCTGACAGATAGAGATGCGTGCGTTGTGTTTGGCGGTCGGCCTGACCCCGTCGATGATTTCTCTGCCTCCCCGGCGCCTCATCTATGGCTGTCGTTTCCCCATATAAAACCTGCCAAAATGAACCTGTCCCTTTTTGGTCGGCGTGAAATGGGTAATACTAAAGAGTTATCCGACCAGATGGGAACCGATCGATGGCCTATATCGAATTCAAAGACGTCATCAAAGCATACGGCGAGGGCGATGCCCGCATCCATGCGCTCGACGGCGCGAGCTTTACCGTTGAGCGCGGTGAGCTCGCCATTATCCTGGGCGCTTCGGGCGCCGGCAAGACTACGGCGCTCAACATCCTAGGCGGCATGGATACGGTAACCTCCGGCTCCGTGACAGTGGACGGGCGCGACGTGAGCTCTGCCAACGAGGCGCAGCTTGTGGAGTACCGCCGCGCCGACGTCGGCTTTGTCTTTCAGTTCTACAATCTGGTTCCCAACCTGACGGCGCTTGAAAACGTTGAGCTCGCGGCACAGATTTGCCCCGATTCGCTCGATGCCGAGCAAACGCTTCGCCAGGTTGGCCTGGGCGACCGCCTTGCTAACTTTCCGGCGCAGCTTTCGGGTGGCGAGCAGCAGCGCGTGTCCATCGCCCGCGCACTGGCCAAGAATCCCAAGCTGCTTCTGTGCGACGAGCCCACGGGCGCGCTTGACTACAAAACTGGCAAGCAGATCTTGCAGCTGCTACAGGACACGTGTCGCAAGCAGGGCATTACGGTCATTATCATCACCCACAACTCCGCGCTGGCGCCCATGGCCGATCGCCTGATCCGCTTTAAGAGCGGCCGCGTGGAGAGCGAGACGGTTCAGCAAAATCCCGTGCCTATCGAGACGATCGAGTGGTAGCGCCCATGGACCAGGACCGCCAAAACAGCCAGAACCACGATGCGCAGCACGTGAGTCGCGACCAGGAGTTTACGACCTACCGCACCGCCCAAAGCTCAAACGACATGGTGCCGACGGTGTTTCGCCGCGGCATCTATCGCACAATCCGAGGCAGTCTTAAGCGCTTCCTATCTATCGTGGTCATCACCGCGCTCGGCGTGAGCGTGATGTGCGGTCTTAAGGCGGGTTGCGAGGATCTGTGCGATTCGGTCGACGCCTACTTTGACCAGCAGAATGTCTATGACATTAACGTGCAGTCGACCTATGGCCTTACGCGCGACGATCTTGCTGCGATCCAAGAGGTCGACGGCGTCGAGACGGCCGAGGGCATCTATACCGAGACTGCCTATACCGCCGTGGGCACAACGCGCGAGCGCGTGGTCGTGCAAAGTCTCTCCAAGGAGAATATCGATCAGCCGGTGCTCGTGAACGGCGATTTGCCCGAGAGCGCCGATGAGGTCGCGGTGACTTCGAAGTTCCTGAAGGCTTCGGGCAAAAAACTCGGCGATACGGTGAGTTTTGCCGCCAATGACGCGAGCTCGTCGAACCAAAGCGCCAAGGATCAGTTTGCCGCGGGCGATTACACCATTACGGCCGAGGTCCTCGATCCTACCGACGTGAGCTCCGACTCGACAGTCAACGCCTTTCGCGCTGCTTCGACTGCGGACTATAAGTTCTACGTGAGCGAGGACGCTGCGACATCTTCTTCCTACTCCGCGGTCCACGTGATCGTCGAGGGAGCCAAGAGCCTCAATTCCTATTCGGATGCCTACGCGGCAAAGATCAATGAGGTCAAAGGCAATATCGAGAAGATCCGCGAGGAGCGTGAGAAGGCGCGCGCTCAGGAGCTGACGGTCGACACGCCGACAAGCTTGGATGCGGCCGAGCGCCAGGCGAATATGCTCTTTGGGATTGAACAGGACAACATCAATCGCATGGCCGAGGGCAGCGAGGAGCGCGTCCAGGCTCAGGCAGAGTTGGACCAGCGCCGCGCCGCCGCCAACCAGCAGTTTGCCGATGCCCGCGCTGAGCTTTCCGATCTGGGCGAATGCACTTGGTACATCCAGGACCGCGGCAATATCGCAAGCTACTCGAGCGTCGAGAGCGACAGTTCTTCGATCGAGGCCATCGCCACGGTTTTCCCATTCATCTTCTTTATCGTCGCCGTGCTCATCAGCCTTACCACCGCTACGCGCATGGTCGAGGAGGAACGCACGCTTATTGGCCTGTACAAGGCACTCGGCTATTCACGTGGGCGTATTCTGTCCAAATACGTGGACTACTCGCTGTGGGCGTGTCTGATCGGCGGCGTGCTCGGCAACATCATCGGATTTGTGGGCCTGCCGCTGTTCCTGTTTACGGTGTTCGACGACATGTACTCGCTGCCCCAGATGCTGCTTTCGTACGACATCGTGTCGTCGCTCGTGTCGGTGGCGCTGTTTGCCGTGGGCGTGGTGGGTGCTACGATTATCGCCTGCCGCCACGAGATGTCCGAGACGCCGGCTTCGCTCATGCGTCCCAAGGCGCCGCGTGCTGGCTCGCGCATCTTGCTTGAGCGCATCGGCTTTATTTGGCGCCGTATGGGCTTCTTGAACAAGGTGGCGGCGCGTAACCTGTTCCGCTACAAAAAGCGCGCCTTTATGACCATCTTCGGTATCGCCGGCTGCACGGCGCTTGTGATTTGCGGCATGGGCATTCGTGATACGTCGGTTGCGCTGTCGCCCAAGCAGTACGGACATATCACGCGCTATGACTTGCTGGCGGTCGCCAATCCCGACGATTTTTCGCAGACGTGCGCGGCGCTAGAGGAACGCAGCACGGCCAATGATTCCAACGTGACGGTGACCTCGACCCTGCCGATTATGACCGACAACGTCACCTTTACGTTTGGCGGCAAGAGCGAGACCGTGCAGCTCATCGTGATTCCCGATGACCGCGCGGGTGACTTGGGCGATTACGTGCGCCTGGAGGATGAGTCCAAAGAACCTCTGTCTTTGCGTGACGGAGACGTGTATCTGAGCAAAAGTTCACAGCTGGTGCTGGGGATTCAGCCGGGCGATACGGCTCACGTCCAGGATTCGTCGCTCAACGTCGCCAAGGTCAAGGTTAGCGACATTTCGCTCAACTATCTGGGCAACACGCTCTATATGACGCAGAGCACCTATGAGCGCGCGTTCGGCCGAAGCGCGCGTCTTAACGGCATCTTTGCGCTGCTTAAGGGCTCATCTTCTGACCAGATTGCGTTTAGCAAGAAGCTTAAGAGCGACGGTTGGCTTTCGATTTCGAGCACGGCCGAGCATTGGGAAAACTATGAGGCGAACTTCACTATCATCAATTCCGTCGTGGTGCTCGTGACCTTTATGGCGGCGTGCCTGTCGTTTGTGGTGGTGTTTACGCTGTCCAACACGAATATCTCCGAGCGCGAGCGCGAGCTGGCGACCATCAAGGTGCTGGGCTTCCGCCGCGGCGAGGTGCACCACTACGTCAACAAGGAGACGTTGATCCTCACGGCGATTGGCGCCGCACTGGGCGTACCGCTAGGCGGCTTGCTGGCCGAGAGTTTTACGTACATCCTGCAGATGCCGTCGCTGTATTTTGATGTTGAGGTCGAGCCGCTGAGCTACGTGCTTGCCGTGGTGCTTTCCTTCGGCTTTACGTTCATCGTTAACCTCGCTACCAATCGTACCCTCAACAAGATCGACATGGTCGGCGCCCTCAAGAGCGCCGAGTAGCCTGCCAAAAAGGGACAGGTTTATTTTGGCAGGTTTTATCTGGGCAAACGCCGGGCAGCCTATAGGTGGCCCGGCGTTTGCCCCGTTTTGCTGGGGATGTTTGTCGTTCGGTGCTCTTACTGGCCAATCCAGTGTTGCGCATAGCTCTTAATGTCCTCGGTAAAACCGTCAAGGTCGTCAAGGGTGATCACGCTGTCGATAAGCAAATTGGCTATCTCGCGGTGCATTGTGCTGCGGCGAATGTCGTTTGCAATTACGCCTGAGGACAGCTTGTCTCTATTGAGGCTCTCTTCTAGTGCCCAAAATCTACTGGACGCTTCGCTGTCGCCATTCAGTATCTCAACGTACTGGCCGATGAGCTTTTCCATATAACGTTCTTGCCATTGAGGAAGCGTTTTCTTAAACAGCTTCCAGTCGCTTTCGGCTACGTCGCGCATATGTCCTCCGCTCGTCAAACGGGCTTTTCATTTGCCTTTTATTCTATTTGCTTTTCGCTCTCAGGCGTGGATGAGAGGCGCTCTTTAGCCTTCGAGATTGGGCTTGAATGGGTTGTATGCCACAAAACGGGCCTATCTACTACGTTTAATTGGATACCCTCAACCATACCGGGAAAACAAAAAACAAAACCGCAGGTAGAAGGCCTGTCGATTTTCGAAAAGGCGGTCATGGTTGGCCCCATCGAGTTAAACGTAGTAGATGGCCCCATTTCGTGGCGGACCATCAAACGAACGCCGATGCTTGTGCTGTAGCCGCTCCGATCATACGTAAGTTGCGGTGGAATAGTTCCTAGATTCAGCCATTTGCGGGCTAAGCAGGAACTATTTCACCGCAACTGAATTTCGGCTGAGGCTATTCGTCGCCGAAGCTGATGCCCAACGCCTTGGCCTCGCGCACCAGATCGCTCTGGGGATCGACATACTTGAGCTTGCCGGCGACATCCTCGAGCGGCATGTGACACATCTTGCCGTCACGCAGGGCGATCATGTAGCCAAACTCGCCGCGTAGACAGCCCAGTGCCGCCTCGACGCCGCACTGGGTCGCAAAGATGCGGTCCTGGGCGTCGGGCTGGCCGCCGCGCTGCGTGTGGCCGGGGATGGCGACGCGGGTCTCGCGACCGGTCTTGGCCTCGATCTCCTTGGCGATGTCGTAGACGATCGACGGGCTCGTGCGCTCGGCGAGTTTCTTCTTGTACTCCTTCTTGGACAGCGCCGCGTCCTCCTTGGAGATAGCGCCCTCGGCGACGGCCACGATGGTAAAGCGGCTGCCGGTCTCCATGCGATGCTCGATGGTCTTGATGACGTTATCCATGTCGTAGGGGATCTCGGGAATCAAGATGACATCCGCGCCGCCCGCGACGCCGGCGTATAGCGGGATCCAGCCAACCTTGTGGCCCATGATCTCGATAACGAACACGCGGCCGTGACTCGAAGCGGTGGTGTGAATGTCGTCGATGCACTTGGTGGC
>DBGBJN010000276.1:0-1772 GCA_048449885.1 Collinsella sp. | reverse complement strand
CGTGCCCGCGCAAGGCGCCCAGGCGCCTGCGCCCACACATCGCCCCGACCTGGCTCGTGAGGAAGACGCGGGCCGCCGTTCTCCGCTCGGCCCCATCCTCATCGCCTTCATGGCCGGCGTTATCGCCTGCTCGGCAATCGGTAGCGTTTGGAGCCATGTCGAGCAGCAGCGTCAAGACGCCGCCAAGGTCGAGATGTCTGTCGAGCAATCGCTCAGCCGCACGCGCTCGGTACATGTGTCGGTCGAGGTCAAGGACGGCGCGACGTGGGACACCGCGCGTGGCGACAGCCAAATGCTCATCCACATCGTGGGGCGTACGCTCAAAGGGCAGACGATTGACGAGTATCAATACGTCAATTCCGCTGGTGACGGCATCGAGCTCAAGCCCGGCGACTACGAGCTCACCGTCGACGAACCGCCCGTCGCCACCGACGGCACGCGCTTCCGCGCCTCAAAGCGCATGGTTCCCGTGAGCTTTAACTCGCAGGCGCCCGATACGGTCGATAGCACTCCGCAGGGCGGGTTTGACCTTTACGCTATTGCTCAATAACTGCGCCTGTCGCTCAACCCCGCCGCCAAGAGTGGGACAATAGCCCTCGACACTATTGTTTACTTTTGGAGGAAGTAGCATGTCTACCGTCACTACCATCAAGCGCGGCAGCCTCACCGCGGCCATCGATTCCATGGGCGCCCAGCTCACGAGCCTTGCCCTCAACGGCAACGAGTATCTGTGGCAGGGCGACCCCGCCTTTTGGGGCAAGCATGCGCCCATCCTGTTCCCCATTGTGGGCTCGCTGCGCAACAACACGGCGACGTCTGCGGCTGGCACCTGCGAGATGCCGCGCCACGGCCTCGCGCGCATCGTCGAGCACAAGCTGGTCGAGGTTTCGGAGGACGGCTCCTCGGTAACGTACGAGATCACCGACACGCCCGAGTCGCTCAAGGCCTTTCCGTTCCACTTTAAGCTCAACATGACCTATGCCCTGACTGGTGACGCCACACTTACCCAGACCTTTGCCGTCACCAATACCGGCGACGTGGACCTGCCGTTCTCGGTGGGCGGCCACCCCGCATTTAACGTACCTGCTCCCGGTGCCGAGGACGAGGCATTCGAGGATTACGAGCTGGCGTTTACCGAGGCTTGGACTAATGAGGCTCCCATCATCACGCCCGACGGTCTTATGACGTTCGAGGGTAGTTACAAGGCTCCCGATAACTCGGACGTGCTGCCCATCACGCACCGCAGCTTCGATAACGACGCCATCATGTTCACCGATACCCCGGGCTCCACGCTCACACTGCGCGGCCGCAAGTCGGGCCACGGCGTCAAGATCGACTTTGAGGGCTTTAAGTACATCGGCGTGTGGTCTGCCGCCAACGACGCCCCGTTTGTGGCGCTCGAGCCCTGGACCGGTCATACCACCACGGACACCGAGGACGACGTCTTTGAGCACAAGGTCAACACCATCACCTTGGCTCCCGGCGAGACGGACAAGCGCAGCTTTAGCGTTACCTTGCTCTAGAGGTTCCGCCGCTCGGTCGATGCTGCGCGCCGTCCAGAGCGATAATTTGTCATTCAAAAGGCAAGGCATGACCAGAAGGTTTATGCCTTGCCTTTTTCATGCCTAGTCGTTGGGTGTTCCTATAGTTTTGTCAACCGTCGGGGCTACTCCCGGTAGGGCACCCGGTCGCGCATCACGGCGTATATCGCCCTGAGCCGCTTCCTCGCGACGGCCTTGAGCGCCCGCCCGTGCCCCATGCCCCGCGCCCTG
>DBGBJN010000275.1:0-2497 GCA_048449885.1 Collinsella sp. | reverse complement strand
TCGCGCGTCTGGTCCTCCAGATACAACTCGGTCGCGTGCCCGCCAAAACGCACCTTATAGGTCGCCGTACGAACACCGTGAACCGTTAAGCCAAAGCCCGTGGACGAGACAATCTCGTCAATCGTAAAGCAGCGACCGTCGACCCAGCAGACGGTAACCGGCACGACTTGTCCGCCCGCGAGGATGCGAGCCACGACGTCCACATACTGCTTGTGTACGCGCCGAGTTTTGCCGTCTGTCTGTCGATATTCCATGCCTCCTATTATCGAACGCATGTTTGCATGTTGTAAAGCGAACAGACTGTGGTTTTGGAGTGTCGTAGTAATCGCACGTGTCCGCATGGCGTGTTAGCAAAAAGAACACCCGCGGTCAACAGGGCTAATATTCAATTTTAGTGCCAAAAAGTTCACTTCTCCCATCAGAACTCGGTAAAGAGACCCGCAGGAGGTGATACGATTTATCATGTTTTTGTAACGTGTCTGCAAACTTCGAGAAAGCCCATATATGGACGTAACGTTCTCAACCTTCCTCGGCCAAATTGTGTCGAACCCAGTCCTTGCCGTCACCGTGATCCTCGCGTTGGGCGCCATCTTCGTCAATGGATGGACCGACGCGCCCAACGCCATCGCGACCTGCGTCACTACGCGTTGTATGCCCGCCCGCGCCGCCATTCTCATGAGCGCCGCATTCAACTTCCTCGGCGTGCTCATCATGACGCACTTTAACGCGAGCGTCGCCAACACCATCTCACATATCGTCGACTTTGGCGGAAACAGCACCATGGCGCTCGCCTGCCTATGCGCGGCGCTGTTCTCCATCGTCGTCTACGGCGCCACAGCGTCGCGTTTTGGCATCCCCACCTCGCAAAGCCACAGCCTTATCGCCGGCCTGACCGGTGCCGCCATCGCCCTCGGCGGTGCGAGCAGCGTCAACGTCCACGAGTGGATGAAGGTCATCTACGGCCTGGCGCTCTCCATCGGCCTGGGCTTTGTCATGGGCTGGGTCCTGTGCAAGCTCGTCTCGATTCTTTTCGCCGCCGCCAACAGGCGACGTGCCAATGTCTTCTTTAAATACGCTCAGATCGCGAGCGCTGCGGCCATGAGCTTTATGCACGGCGCGCAGGATGGACAGAAGTTCATCGGCGTGCTCTTTTTAGGCGTGGCCTTTGCCAGCGGCCAGACGAGCGTCGGCGATGCAGGCATCCCCATCTGGATTATGCTGCTGTGCTCGGCCACTATGGGTATCGGCACCAGCGTGGGCGGCGAGCGCATCATCAAGTCCGTCGGCCAGAGCATGGTCAAGCTCGAAAAGTACCAGGGCTTCTCCGCCGACCTGGCGGGCGCCGCAAACCTGCTGCTTGCCACCCTTACCGGCATCCCCGTGTCCTCCACCCACATCAAGACCTGCGCCATCATGGGCGTCGGTGCCGTCAAGCGCCTTTCGGCCATCAACTTCGGTGTCGTCAAGGACATGATGTTCACCTGGTTCTTCACCTTCCCCGCCTGCGGACTCATCAGCTTTGTCATGGCCAAGCTGTTCATGATGTTCCTCTAGTCAAACCGAACGTCCATCCGGACTGCATTACCTCGCCCGCCCATCTTCACCTCGAAAGGACCACCCATGGCAAAGAAACCCGATTCGTTCTACTTTGACAACTACGTCGCCTGCGCCGACCTAGCCGTCCAGGCCGCAGAGCTGCTCACCAAGATTTTTGAGAACTTTGACCCTGCGCAGATCCACGACATGCTCGATAAGATGCATGCGATTGAGCATGCGGCAGACAAGAAGCACCACGAGCTCGAAGACGCCCTGCTCACCGCCTTTATCACCCCGCTTGAGCGCGAGGATCTAGACCTGATGAGCTGCTCGCTCGACACCGTGCTCGACCGCATCGAAGGCGTCGTGCAGCGCGTCTACTTCACCAACATCCAGAGCATCCACCCCGATGCCATCGTCATCGCTCACAAGGTAACCGATGCCTGCCGCGCCATGAAGGACCTTATGGTCGAGCTTCCCAACTACCGCAAGTCCAAAACGCTGCGCGAGCTGGTCATCCAGATCAACACCATCGAGTCCGAGGCCGACGAGCTCTATATCAACGCCATGCGCAACCTGCACGTTAACGGCAAGGATCCGCTCGAGGTCATCGCCTGGCGTGACGTGTACGCCTTCCTGGAGTACTGCGCCGACTGCTGTGAGAATGTGGCCGATGTCGTGGATTCGATTGTCATGAAGAACAGTTAATTGGGGGTACATGTCCCACCGGTCGCGGGCCCGGCCACTAATAACCTTTTTCACTCCGGCTGCAAGCAGAGTCGTTCAAAAGGTTATTAGTGGTCGGGCCCGCTCCCTTATGTACCCCCATTGGGAACTTTGGCTGATAGTTATAGTGCAATGGGGGCTTGGCTGAAGGGACCTTTGGTATCCGTTCGGACACTTTGGCCCTCGATGAGCGTTTGACTGATTGCTGCTTTGGGTACTGTTTGGGTTACTTTGG
>DBGBJN010000274.1:0-3792 GCA_048449885.1 Collinsella sp. | reverse complement strand
AGGCCGACCCCACAACAAGAAGGTTGGTGAGCGCATTCATGGAGCGTGCAAGCGGCGTCCTCATGCCCGTCTCATCTCTGCCCGGACCATACGGAATCGGCGGCTTTGGCTGGAATGCCTACGACTTCGTCGATTTTCTCGCCTCGTGCAAACAACATTACTGGCAGATTCTGCCCCTTACGACGACCAGCTATGGCGATTCGCCCTATCAGTCGTTCTCGGCCCGCGCAGGCAACCCCAACTTTATCGACTTTGCCGAGCTTATCGAGGCAGGGTATCTGGAGCAGCGCGATATCGATGGCGTGTATCTGGGATCCGACCCCAGCAATGTCGACTACGGTGCTATCTTTGACGGCCGCCGTCAGATTCTCGACCGCGCCGCTGAGCGCTTTGCTGCCGACAAGCCGGCCGATTTCGATGACTTTATCCAGGCCAACGAGGACTGGCTCATCCCCTACTGTGAGTTCATGACCGTCAAAGAGGAGTGCGGTCTCAAGGCGTTTTGGGAGTGGCCCGCGGAGCTCCGCACCCGCGGCGAGGCTTCCGCCAAGGTCTGCGCCGACCATCCGGCGCGCATGCTCTACCACCAGATGACGCAGTACTTCTTCGATCGTCAGTGGAGCCGCCTCAAGGCATACGCCAACGAGCGCGACATCCTGATCATCGGTGACCTGCCCATCTACGTCTCGCGCGACTCCGTCGAGATGTGGGCAAGCCCCGAGCTCTTTAAGATCGACGCCGCCGGCAACCCCGTCAGTGTCGCCGGCACACCGCCCGATCAGTTCTCCGCCACTGGCCAGTACTGGGGCAATCCCATCTATGACTGGGACGCCATGGAGGCAGACGGCTTCTCCTGGTGGGAAGGCCGCATCCGCGCCGCACTCAACATGTACGACGTTATCCGTCTGGACCACTTCCGTGGCTTTGAGGCCTACTGGGAGGTGCCGTTCTCCTCGCCCGACTCGTCCTACGGTTCGTGGACACAGGGTCCCGGCCTCAAACTCTTCAAGACGCTCGAGGAAAAGCTCGGCACGCTGCCTATTATCGCTGAGGACCTGGGCTTCCTTACCCCCGGCGTCATCGATATGCGCGACACCTCGGGCTTCCCCGGCATGAAGATCTTGCAGTTTGCCTTTGAGGGCACCAACTCGTATTACCTGCCGCATAACTACATCGCCAATACCGTCGCCTATGTAGGCACGCACGACAACGAGACGGCGCGCGGTTGGTTCGAGGGTACGGCCACTCCGCGTCAGCGCGAGCAGGCTGCCCTGTACACCCACCAGCAGGCAGGCGAGTCCATAGCCGACGCGCTCAACCGAACCATCGCCGCCAGCGTGAGCGATACCTGCATCTACACCATGCAGGACCTGCTTAACCTGGGCAATGAGGCGCGCATCAACACCCCTGCCACCCTAGGCGGCAACTGGACCTGGCGTATGCTCGATGGCGCCATCACCCGCGAGCTCGAGCACAAGCTTACCGACTGGACTGAGACCTACTTCCGCATCCCGTCGGAAGCCGAAATCGAGCTTCCCCAATAGGAGCCACCGCGTCCGACCCCACCCCACCGTGCGGACGCGACCGCTTTTCCCGCGCGAGGCCACCCCAATCCCCTCGCGCGGGATTCTTATGAATTGCAGACATGTAATCAACCCATTACAGGAGGAAACATGCCCCGTATCGATCTCGCAGAACTCGCCGAGCAGTCTTTTGGCATCTCGCTCGAGCAGCTCGATGACCGTCGCATTTACAAACTGCTCGTTAAGCTCGTGCAGGAGCGCTCAGCCGCCTGCCCGCTCAACAATGGCAAGAAAAAGCTCTATTACATCTCCGCCGAATTCTTGATCGGCAAGCTGCTCATCAACAACATGATCGACCTCGGCATCTATGACGAGGTTAAGGACCAGCTCACCGCCGCGGGCCACGACCTCAATAAGATTGAGGAGTTTGAGGTCGAGCCGTCGCTCGGTAACGGCGGTCTGGGCCGCCTGGCCGCGTGCTTCCTGGATTCCATCGCCACGCTGGGCCTGACCGGCGACGGCGTGGGCCTCAACTACCACTACGGCCTGTTCCGTCAGCGCTTTGTCGACAATCAGCAGAAGGCCGTCCCCGACGAGTGGCTCGGCGAGCAGGATATCCTGATCGATGACGACCACTCCTACACTGTTGAGTTCGGCGACTTTGCCGTTACCTCCAAGCTCGTCAACATCGACGTGCCCGGCTACGGCCAGCCCGCCAAGAATCGTTTGCGCCTGTTCGACCTGGCAAGCGTCGACGACGGCCTGGTACCCGGCAGCTCCATCGACTTCGACAAGACCGAGATCGCCAAGAACCTCACCCTGTTCCTCTACCCCGACGATTCTGACGAGCAGGGCCGTCTGCTTCGCATCTACCAGGAATACTTCATGGTGAGCAACGCCGCCCAGCTCCTGATCGACGAGGCCATCGAGCGCGGCAGCAACCTGCACGATCTGGCCGACTACGCCGTGGTCCAGATTAACGACACGCACCCCACCATGGTCATCCCCGAGCTCATTCGCTTGCTCACCACCGAGCACGACATCGAGTTTGACGAGGCCGTGACCATCGTACGCTCCATGGTCGCCTACACTAACCACACGATTCTTGCCGAGGCGCTCGAGAAGTGGCCGCTCACCAGCCTGCAGAAGGTCTCCCCTGCCATCGCCGATATTATCGTCAAGCTCGATAAGGTCGCAAAGGCCGAGCACGACGACCCGCGCGTCGCCATCATCGACGAATACGACACCGTCCACATGGCCCACATGGACATCCACTTTGGCTTCTCCATCAACGGCGTCGCCGCACTCCACACCAAGATCCTGGAGGACACCGAGCTTCATCCGTTCTACGAGATCTACCCCGAGAAGTTCTCCAATAAGACCAACGGCATCACCTTCCGCCGCTGGATCCAGGGAGCCAACCCCGCGCTTGCCAGCCTGCTCGACGATGTAATCGGTACCGATTGGCGCAGCACCGGCAACCTGAGCAAGCTCGCCGACTTCGCCGACGATAAGAGCATTCTTGAGCGCTTGGCCGCCACCAAGGCCAAAGCCAAAACCATCATGCGCGAGTTTATGGCGCTCGAACAGGGCGTGACGATCCCCTCCAACGCCATCATCGATGTTCAGGTCAAGCGTATCCACGAGTACAAGCGCCAGCAGATGCTCGCGCTCTACATCATCTGGAAGTACCTCGACATCAAGAACGGTAACAGACCTAAGCACCCCGTCACCATCATCTTTGGCGGCAAGGCAGCGCCTGCCTATACCATCGCTCAGGACATCATCCACCTCATCCTGACGCTTTCCCAGTGGATCGCCAACGACCCCGACGTGGCTCCCTACCTGCAGGTCGTCATGATCGAGAACTACAACGTCACCGCCGCCGAGCGCGTGATTCCCGCTGCCGACATCTCCGAGCAGATCAGCCTGGCCTCCAAGGAGGCGAGCGGCACCTCTAACATGAAGTTCATGCTCAACGGCGCCCTGACCCTGTGCACACTCGACGGCGCCAACGTGGAGATTGCCGAGCTCGTGGGCGACGAGAACATCTATACCTTTGGTGCCTCGTCCAAACAAGTCGAGCAGCTCTACGCCGACGGCACCTACAACGCCGGTGCGCTCTACTGCAAGCCCGGCATTAAACTGCTGGTGGACTTCATCACCAACCCGGCCTTTATGGCGACCGGCAACGCCGAGCGCCTGCAGCGCCTGCACGACGACATTAAGGGCAAGGACTGGTTTATGGCCCTGCTCGACATTGAGGAGT
>DBGBJN010000273.1:0-3904 GCA_048449885.1 Collinsella sp. | reverse complement strand
CCCATCTCGTTTTCGAGATCGCGAATCGACGCGGTAATCGAAGGCTGCGACACAAAGAGACGGCGCGAGGCCTCGGTAATGCTGCCGCATTCGGCAACTTTGACGACATATCTGAGCTGCTGGAGCTTCATGGCTGTCTCCTTAGCTGTTCGCGAAATTCGCGTCGGCTGCACCCTCCTGACGCATAAACGGCGGCATCTCCCCCGTCGCGGCGCAGGCGGCAATCTGATGCAGAGCCCCGGCGACCGCATCATCTGCCGCGGCGCCGATATGCCAGCGCGCGGCAGCCGTGACGGCCTCATTGGCATTGGCGACTGCAACGGAGTTGGGAACGGCATCGATCATGGGCAGATCGTTATCGGAATCGCCAAATACGGCCACCTCGTCGGGCGTCAGGCCCAAGGCGCGCGCCAGCTCCAGCGCAGCGCAGCCCTTGTCCCAACCATCCGGAAGGATGTCGAACAGGCGCACTCGGTTGTTGGGAAACACAAGCGAGAGTTCCGGCACCTCAACGGCAACGCGCTCGCGTAGCTCCGCGAGCTCCTCACGCGAACGGGCACTCCAGATATTCGCCTTAAACACCGGCGCGCCATCGACGACGGGACGACACGGGGCCTCTTCGCCTTTGAGCCACGCATTGCCGCCCGACTCCATAGCGCGACGCACACGCTCGGGATTGCTCGTCACGCAATAGGCATCGTTGCCCCAAAAGTCATCGCCCAGGCTGTAGACTTTTAGAAATGTATCGTCGATCTCTTGCTCCAGATAGTCAGCCAAACGCATCAGAGCATCGTTGTCGATTGCGCGCGAAGCGACTACTTCGCCGTCGACAAACATCACCTGGCCGTTACAGAACGCACCGGTCGAAAAACACTCGGAACGGTTTTTGAACATCCAGCCCATCGCGGACGGCTGACGACCCGAAACCGGCCCAAAGTGCAGACCCGCCGCCTGCATGGCATGAATACCCTCAATGGCGTAGTCGCTGGCGCCGTCATGCCCGGCTGGAATCAGTGTATCGTCCATATCGGTCAGCACAAGTTTAATCATAAGGCCCCCATTCGTATCGGTCCTACCTATTGTAACGACCTGCCAAAATAAACCTGTCCCTTTTTGGCAGGTGCGCTAGTATAGGGAACAACAGATTCGATGCGGGAGTGCCGGCGGTGCAAACCACAAGGCTGAGAGGGCATGGGGCCCAATCCTTTGAACCTGTCAGTTAATGCTGGCGTAGGGAGCATGCCGCCTTTACAGGGGCGCTGTCTATGCACAGCGCCCCTTTTCTATGCCAAGGAGGCATGTGCAGTGATTGATTCGGAACAGCTTAAGCAAAATGTGGTCAAGGCCGTGGAGGAGATTCGCGCCACCAATCCGATGGCAGGCTCCATCACCAACACGGTGACGATCGACTTTGTCGCCAACGCGCAGCTCGCCGTGGGCGGATCGGCCGCCATGGTCTATCTGCCCGACGAGGGCGAGGCGCTCGTTGCCGGCGGCGGCGCCATCTATCTCAACATGGGCACGCTCTTCCCCATCTACGAGCAGACGATTCCCCGCGCGGCGAAGGCGGCACACGACGCCGGCAAGCCCTGGGTGCTCGATCCGGTGGGCCTGGGCATCGGTAGCCTGCGCACCCAGTTGGTAAGCGAGCTCAAGCAGTATAAGCCCGCCATCGTGCGCGGCAACGCCTCCGAGATTATCGCGCTCGCCGGCCTATGGGGTCTTGAGGGCGAGGCGGCCGATCTGAGCCGCGTACGCGGTGTCGATACCACCGACACGGTAGACGCCGCCCGCAATGCCGCGGTGGCGCTCGCCCGCTACACCGGTGGCGCCGTAGTCGTCTCGGGCGAAGTCGACCTGATCACCGACGGCACGACCGTGGCCAAGTCCCACGGCGGCAGCCCGCTCATGTCCAAGATCACCGGCTGCGGCTGCTCGCAGGGCGGCGTGCTGGCCGTGTATGCCTGCGCCGCCGATCCGTTTACGGCAGCCGTCTGCGGTACCGCCGTCTACAACGTCGCTGGCACGCGTGCTGCCGCCGTCGCCGATGCCCCGGCGAGCTTTAAGGTCGCCTTTATCGACGAGCTCTACCGCGCGAGCGCCCAGGACATCGCCGATAACCGACTTGAGCTCGAGGAGGCATAAGCCATGTCCGAGCCCGCAACTAATGCCGGCATGAACACGCTCGTCGCTGTGGCCATCGCCCCATGCGGCACCGGCGATGAGCTATCCGCCGAGGTCGCCGAGGTCGTGCGCGTCATTCGCGAGAGCGGCCTTCCCAACCGCACCACCTCGATGTTCACCGAAATCGAGGGCGACTGGGACGAGGTCATGCAGGTCGTGCGCGACGCAACCTTTGTGTTGGCGAGCAAGGGCATCCGCACCGAAGTCGTGCTCAAAGCCGATATTCGACCCGGATTTACCGACACCATGACCGGCAAACTCGAGCGCATGGAAGCACAGATCAAAAAGCAGGAGGAAGCACGATGAGCATCCGCGACAACCTTGATATCTCGGCCTATCTGGTACTCGGCCCCGAAAACACGCTCGGGCGCCCCGTGGGCGATGTGGTGGCCCAGGCGCTCGACGCCGGCTTTACCTGCATCCAGGTGCGCTCCAAGGTGGCAAGCGCCCGCGAGATCATTGCGCTGACCGGCGACGCCGCGCAGGCAATCGCTCAGGCCGGCAAGACCGGTCAGGTCGCCTTGCTGATCGACGACCGTCTGGACTGTGTGCTTGCCGCGCGCGAGCAGGGTATTGCCGTCGACGGTGTGCACGTGGGCCAAAGCGATATTCCCGTCGAGGTCTGTCGCAAGTTGCTGGGCCCCGACGCCATCGTGGGCCTTTCGGCCCGTTGCGAGGAGATGCTCGAGTACGTCAAGACCGCCGATATGAGTTTGGTCGACTACCTTGGCATCGGCCCACTCCACGAGACCGAGACCAAGCGCGACTGCGGACGCGCGGCCGACGGCTCTATCATCACCAAGAGCTTTGAGGACCTGGCCGCGCTCCATGCGGCAAGCCCCGTGCCCATCGTGGTGGGCGGCGGCGTCAAGACGGCCGACCTTCCGCAGCTCAAGGCTACCGGCGTCGACGGCTTCTTTGTGGTGAGTGCCGTCTGCAGCGCCGATGACCCCTACGCCGCGGCCAAGGAGCTCGTAGACACCTGGCAGCAGGCATAGGCATAAGCCGAGCAGTTGCTCCGCGGCCCCATAACTTCATCAATGGAAAACGCATCCCAGTTTGGACGTCCATTCTGGGATGCGCTTTCCGCTGAGCACGCGACAGTTTGCCCTACTCTGCCAGATATGCCTCCAGTGCCGGCAAAGTCGCCTCCGCATCGCGGCGACCAATCTGGTAGATGCGCTCAAGTTCATCGGGCTCACGACACAGCGACGGCACCTTCACCGATTCGCTCGGACGCACCACAAAGATATCGCCGGCGGCCTCACGACGCGCCAAATCATCGAGCGTGGCATTGTAGACCTCATGCCGATGCTCAAGCGCTGCGACAAACTCCGGATAGTGACGGAACACGCGACGCAGCATGGGCATCACGCTGTTGGGCTGCTTCACAAAGCCCGCCGGCTGCGTGAGTACCACGATATTGCGGTCATACCCCTGCGCAAACAGCCAAGCGCTGGGAATAGAGTCAGCCACGCCACCATCCAGATACTTATGCCCGTCAATAGCAACGGGACGCGTCGCCACAGGAATCGCCGATGACGCCCGGATCCACTCGATATCGCGCTCATCGCCATAGGGCAGGTCGTGATAGACGGCCTTGCCCGTCTCGATATCGGTACACACGCACGTAAATCGCATGGGGCAGGCGCGGTACGCCTCCAAGTCGATGGGATCGCGCTCGATAGGCACCTCGTGATAGGCAAAATCGGCATTGAAC
>DBGBJN010000272.1:0-17200 GCA_048449885.1 Collinsella sp. | reverse complement strand
AGAGCGTGCCCACAAACGCGGCTTGGTCGTTGGCGTTGACGACCTGGATAAAGTCGTCGGTAATCATGGATGTGCCGATGGTCGCTATACGCAGCATGTATCCCCCTCGTGCCGTTCGGTTTACAGGATGAGTGTAGCGCGGGAGGACACAAAAGCGTGCGAAAACGCCGTTACAGGTCGCTCTCGTTAAAGCCGGCGTCGATATCGAGGTTGGCTCCGTCGGCCGCGGTGGTGGCGAGCTCGTCGCAGCGCTCATTGAGCTCGTGGCCGGCATGCCCCTTAACCCAGATGAACTCAACCTTGTGCTTGCTCTTTGCGGTGAGCAGGCGCTCCCACAAATCGCGGTTCTTGACAGGCTGCTTGTTGGCGGTCTTCCAGCCGCGTTTTTTCCATCCGTCAATCCAGTGCTTGTTGAAGGCGTTGACGACGTACTGCGAATCGGAATGGACTTCGACGTCGCAGGGGCGGTTGAGCGCCTCGAGTGCCACGATGACCGCCATGAGCTCCATGCGGTTGTTGGTGGTCTTGGCGTAGCCGCGCGAAAGCTCGGAGGTGAAGGTCTTGCCGGCGGGGTTGGTGTATTTGAGCACGGCGCCGTAGCCGCCGCGTCCCGGATTTGATCGAGCCGAGCCGTCGGTATAGATGATGACCTTCACATGGTTCCTTTCGTTGGGTACGTTTCGCGTGAGTGACCATTGTAGCGCCATGCCCGCCGGGGGCTAGCAATCTACGATTTCTACCCCGTCTTCCGACAGTTGGTTGGCATGGATGATGCGGTTGAGCTCGTCGAGGTATTGCTGCAAGAGGGGAGAGGGCTTGCGGTCGTCATGCATGATGTAGCCCACATGCATCGTCGGGGCGTCTGCCAGGGGGATCGAGACCATGCCCCACTGCATTTCGCTGGAGAGGACGCCGGTCGACAGCGCATAGCCGTTCGAGGTGATAAGCAGGTTGGTGAGCGTCCCGCGGTCGGATACGCGGATATTGCGGTCGCAAGGGATATAGCTAAAAGGTTCCTCGGCGTAATAGAAGGAGTTCGAGGTACCTTGCTCAAAGCTGTAGCGCGTATATGGTGTAAGGTCGGCAAGGGACAGCTGAGGGCGGCGTGCTAGCGGGTGGCGCTCGCTAACGAAGACGTGGACCGTCGCGTCGAAGAGGGGATGGAAGCTTGCGCGGGCATCGGCGAAGGCCTTCTGCAGAACGCGGGCGTTAAAGTCATCCAGATACAGAATGCCGATATCGCTGCGAAATGCGCGGACGTCATCGATGATCTGCGATGTGGTGGTCTCGCGCATGATGAACTCGAACTTGCTGTCGCGGCAGCGCTCGACCACGTTGACAAAGGCCTCGACCGAAAAGGCGTAGTGCTGGGCGGAAATGGCGAGGCGGGCTTGCGGGGTGCCGCCGTCCTCGTAGCGCGCCTCGAGCATGTCGGCCTGCTCTACGACCTGGCGCGCATAGCCCAAAAGCTCGGTGCCGTCGTTGGTGAGTGCAACACCGCGGCTAGAGCGCGTAAAGATTTCGATATGAAGTTCCTGTTCCAGGCTTTTGACGGCGTTGGAGATATTGGACTGTGCGGTATAGAGGCGCTGAGCTGCGGCGTTGATCGAACCGGACTCTGCCACGGCGATCAAAAAGCGAAGCTGCTGGAGGGTCATCGGCGCCCGTCCTTTCGATAGTTATCTATAAAACAGATAACAAGTTAGCGCTTTTAAGTGATTGACCGACGGAAACAATGCTCGTACTATTCAAAACACACAAAGGCGGTAGGTAATTAAGCCAACCACGGAACCGGGATGCGAAAGGAGGCCTGCATATGAATTGCTTACCAAGACGAATGCCGGGCTCCTGTTTGCGCCCGTCGGCGTGATCAGGAGACAGCGACTTACTTCTCTTATGCTTATTACTTTTGTTCGATCAAGGAGATCATCATGAGCCAGTTTATCAACAACCCCGAGCACACCTTTGGTTTCGATACCCTGCAGCTTCACGTTGGCCAGGAGAGCGCCGATCCCGCATCCGATTCCCGCGCCGTGCCTATCTACCAGACCACGAGCTATGTGTTCCGCAACTCCCAGCACGCTGCCGACCGCTTTGGCCTTGCCGACGCCGGTAACATCTACGGCCGTCTGACCAACTCCACCCAGGGCGTCTTCGAGGACCGTATCGCCGCACTCGAGGGCGGCGTGGCCGGCCTCGCCGTCGCCTCCGGTGCCGCCGCCATCACCTATACCCTGCAGGCTCTTGCCCAGGCCGGTGACCACGTGGTGGCTCAAAAGACCATCTACGGTGGTTCCTACAACCTGCTGGAGCATACGCTCTCGCAGTTTGGCGTCGAGACCACGTTTGTCGATGCCCACAACCTGGACGAGGTCGAGGGCGCCATCAAGGACAACACCACGGTCATTTACCTCGAGACGCTCGGTAACCCCAACTCCGACATTCCCAACATCGACGCTATCTCCGAGGTCGCCAAGAAGCATGGCCTGCCAGTCGTCGTCGACAACACCTTCGGCACCCCGTATCTGTTCCGTCCGCTGGAGCATGGTGCCAACATCGTCGTCCACTCCGCAACTAAGTTCATTGGCGGCCACGGCACCTCGCTGGGTGGCGTGATTGTCGATGGCGGCAACTTTGACTGGAAGGCGAGCGGCAAGTATACGCAGATCGCCGAGCCCAACCCCTCCTACCATGGTGTCTCGTTTGCCGAGGCTGCCGGCCCTGCTGCCTTCGCGACCTATGTCCGCGCCATCCTGCTGCGTGACGAGGGCGCTTGCATTAGCCCGTTTAACGCCTGGATTCTGCTCCAGGGCACCGAGACCCTGTCGCTGCGCGTCGACCGCCATGTCGAGAACACCAAGAAGGTCGTTGAGTTCCTGACCGGTGACAGCCATGTTGCCAAGGTGAATCACCCGAGCCTGCCCGAGCATCCCGACCATGAGCTCTACAAGCAGTATTTCCCCAACGGCGGTGCCTCGATCTTCACCTTCGAGATCAAGGGCGGCCAGGAAGCAGCTTGGAAGTTCATCGACCACTTGCAGGTGTTCTCGCTGCTCGCCAACGTGGCCGACGTCAAGTCGCTCGTCGTGCACCCGGCTACGACTACGCACTCCCAGCTCTCTGCCGAGGAGCTCGCCGAGCAGAACATCACGCCCTCCACGATCCGTCTTTCCATCGGTACCGAGAACGCCGAGGACATCATTTGGGACCTGAAGCAGGCCTTTGCCGCGCTGGACGAGTAAGGCGACTTGTGTAAGGACCCCTTGCGACTCGATAGGTATAACTGCATAAAATGCCTGCTCAAGGCGCCTGTGCGAACAATGTTTACGCAGGCGCCTTTTTTGCATAGAGAGAGCGCTATTACAGGGTTGTTGGCATGCTTTATGCAATCGAGATGTGGAAAACTCCTGTTGAGAGGATGTGAGTTTTACGCAAATGACGTGCACCTTTTGAGAAAAACCGCAGGTCGCGATTTGCTCGGGGTACTATGCAGCGCGATCGAATCGCACACAGCTCAAACGCAGCAAAAACGCACTACGGAGGTTTCCAGCTACATGAGGATCGATTCACGAAAACCGAAAGCCGCCGCCCTTTCCGCCGCTCTGACCGTGGCACTTTTGGCGGGCGCCGGCGCAACCGATGCCCACGCGGCAACACTGTCCGACACGGTCGGATCCACGCCGTCCGAGGCGACGCTGATGCAGCCCGTCGACTATCGCGGCGACGGCTTTGGCTCCATGCAGGAGTGGAACGCCTCTATGGGGGCCAAGCGCGATTCCCTAGAGGTCCGCGCCCAGATCATCATGAACATGTACGGTGACTATGCCACCGATGACGAGCGCGCTGTACTGCAAGGTTGTATCGACGGTGCGGGCAGTCTTTTGACGATGGGGGAGGTCGACGCGAAGTCGACCGAGCTCGATGAGCTGCGCTCCACGCTTGAGGATGCCAAGCACGAAGCGTTCGAGGCTGTCGCCGAGGCAGAAGCTGCCGAGGCCGCCCAGGCGTCATATGGCAACGCAGGCTACGTCCCATCCTATACGGCAGCTGCGTATTACGCGAACGGCTCGGGCCTGACGCGCTCGAGCGGCGTCAATAACTATAACGGCCGCCGCGAGACTTATTACAGCAGCAACGTGTTGTATCACCACCGCACGGGCGAGTGGACGCAGGACGCCGAGGGCTTTTGGCGCGATTCCGATGGTTACTACGTCGTGGCCGCGGGCGATAAGGCTCAGGGCTCCACGTTTACCGGTTCCAAGGGCGAGTGCAAGGTCTATGACTCCGGCTGCGCAGCCGGAACCACCGACTACTACACTGGCTGGTAGAGGCTTGCACTGCCGTCGGAGACGGGTCATGTGAGACAAGCGTACCTGACGTTTTTGTCTCGCACCTCTGCCTTCTACCTTCACAGATTTACAGAGCGCTGGCGTTTGCGACGCAGGCGTCAAACATCTCGTATCCGTACCCGTGGGGAAAGAGCCCGGTATGGATGCGAGATGCGTTCGTGAAGGTGAAGGATATCTTGATTGCGGCATTCCCCTTCTTAGTGGGCGGTCCGGAGTCGGCGGCGGTCTTGGTTATCGAGGCGCAGGTGCGGCTGAGCTTCGATGCGGCGGCGATGGTCGCTGGCTTTGTGGCCTTTGCGATTGTCATCCTCTCCGGCGTTGGGCTTCATTTCTGCCGTGACAATGAAGAGGGCGCTGCTGAGACGTAGCGATCTGCTTCCGACCTGTTCGAAATATGTCCTATGCTTTTGTTATGGTTATGCTTGAAGGGGTCTTCGAAAGATTAGGATTCGAGCCAATTGCGTTTTCGTTCTTTCACCGCTCACATGAGCAACGCTACCAAAAGTAAGGCTGCGCTGAAAAATCCAAAGGCGATTTCCAGGCCTGCTATGTTGGCAATAAATCCAAACAGCAAAGCTCCTATGGAAACGGCACCGAAAGCGGCGAGGTTTAGAACTGAGGTTATCGTTCCCGGCCGATTTAATTCTTCCGTTTTTCTCAGGTATTCTGTTATAAGTTGCGTTGAGATCAATCCGCAACAAATGCCTGAAAACAACGATAAAATAATCGCTATTTGCCATAATGAAAAGAACGCTATCGCGCAAAAAGATATTACGAGAACTAGTAACGGAATCCGTAACGTCAATGGGCCTTTTTTATATAAACGCGTTGCTGCCGATCCAACTGTTGTTCCGATTGAAAAAGCAAGAAGCAGGTTGCTCAGTATTGTATCCCCCCACTTATTCTGTGCACACAAGTATATGTAGCCCGGCCCTTGAATGGATGACGTCGCTGTTTCGGCAATTAGAATAAACAGCAACGTCAAACGGGCACCCTTGCTGCTCATGACCGCTTTAACGGTTTCGACTATAGTTTTTGGTTCCGATTCGACCTTTTTCCGAGAGGTTTCGGGGTTTAACTTGAGAATCGGACTAATCCAGAGAAGGCTAGTGGACAACAGCGCGAGGGCCGATAGTAAGGCCATAACATGCTTGGCCGTTGACCCTGAAAGCAACCCAAGAAGAAGTGCGGAGCCTACGGCAGCGGCTTTTTGGGCCGTTAAATAGCGCCTTTGAAGGTTTGCGATGCCTTGGTGGGCGGAGGATTGAATGACCGCAGCTTGGGATGAAGTCGCATAATGGGCCTCTATACCTCCTAAAACTGCCGAGGCTACTAGGATGCTTATTAAGCTCTGTGTAAATAATACGGTTACTGCGAAATAACCCAAAAACGCAAGAAGTCGAATTAGCGAAATCGTTGTAAATATTATTTTAGGGGGATGGTTGTCGCACATTCTCCCCGCAGGGAGGAATAGAAGCGAGCGGGTAATCGATGAAACCGAGAGAACGAGTGATGGGGCTAAAGCGTCGTTCGAAAGCGTCAGTGCCCAAATAGACAAGTAGGTTAGTAAAAGAGCATCACAGATTTGACCTATCGCAACGGATGATAGGAAGGTAGAGTAGCTCGATTTCATATTTCAATTCCCTTGCGTGCAACTAAAGTTTCAAGATTCAGCAGGAATGTCTTTCCATCTAAAGCAGAATGTCCCGTTAGTAGTTTCTGGATGATCTGGCCAACAAGAATTGATGCTGCGGAATAGCAGGCCCAGGGCGTGGCTGATTTGTTGTATTCGAATGAATTCGCAACTCTTTCGTATTCTATAACCTCTGGCCATTTCTGCTCTAACGCATTTTCGTATTTTTGATAGCAAAGAGATTTACTTGGGTCGAAAATGGGCCCGATACGTATTGTCGGAAGAGAGTTGCTGATGCAGGCATAGCATGTTTGATTTTTGAAGGAAACGTTATCAACCCAATAAAGTAAATCGGGCATTGGCCAATCTGCAGCGACTACTGTGAAGTCATTTTCGGATAGGACCCCGCGCATATTTTCTTCTGTAACGAAGCACTCGGTCGTCTTGACTGTTATGTCGGGATTGATCCGCTTGAGCCTTTTTGAAAGGCATATAGTCTTCGGTTGCCCTATATCTTGTTCGTCATAGGCTATCTGTCGTCCAAGGTTGCTTAATTCGATTGTGTCGCCGTCTATTAATTTAATTGCCCCAATACCTGAAGCCGCCAACAGCTCCGCTATCGGCGCTCCAGCGCCCCCACAACCTATGATTGCAATGCTTTTTGTAGCTAAACCTTTTTGACATCTTGAGGGTTCTTCTGAAAAGGTCTCAGATTGCTCGAAATAGGCCATTTGCCGTTTGTACTTAATCGTGTCGTGATTATTCAGCTGTGAGTCGTTACTTTGGCTGGTGATTAGCCTTTTCTCTGCAAGAAAGTTAAGGAATACGTCGAATGAGCTTGGATCATCAGATCTGAATCGTTTCTTTAGATTTGCTACTGATATTGGTTCTGAAAGCGTTTTCAGCATTTGCCACGCTAAATCGTAAGGCTCATTTATCTGAAATGTAGATGTTCCGAATGTGGGGCTAATTATCAGTGATTTTGAATGAGCAGAAATAAAGAAATCTACGCCAGATTTTAGTCTGATATTATCCATCTTTCCCCTTCCAATTATGGGGCGGCATGCCATTTCGGCATGCCGCCCCATTGCGCTAGATGTTCTTGATAATTTCAGACGCATCAAGCTTTTTGGCCTGCTCTTCGATCGTCATTTGTTGTCTCCTTTCTACACAAGTAAAGGTGTTTCTGTATGCAAGAAGCGCTTGCTGAATCCGGGGCGACAAGTTCGCCTTGAACGAGATCGCGCTTTGCAGCGATGGATAGCCCCGCTTTGAGAAGAATCGGCTCAACGTCTTCCTTTGGGAAGAATCGCTCCGTTGCTGTGTAGTCTTTTTTGTTCCAGGTGGCCGCACGACCGTCAAAGGTCAGGATTGAGAAGCCTAAGACGAAGGGGTCTCGACCTGTGTTATATAACGAGGATAGGGGATAGGAAAGAACGCAAGCGTCTTCATATTTGCGAAAATCGACTGAGCCCATGTAATTTTTGAAAGAGCTAAGTGAAACTAGATCAAAGAGAAAGTAACCGCCCGCAGTAAGGCTTGATGCGATATTGATAATTGCAGACCTTAGAGAAATCTCGTCGGGCAAGCAGTTCAAAACATCATCGAGAGCTACGCATAAACCGTATTCGTTAGTATTGAGAGGGTCTTTCGAAATATCTGCTACGGCAAAGCGCAAATCCGGGTATTTATTTTGTGCTACAGAAATCATGTTTGGAGAAAGGTCGACTCCATCAATGTTAAATCCGGCTTCATTGAAGAGATGTGTGAACGTCCCCGTACCGCAGCCAACTTCGAGTGAATGTACATCCCTGTCCAGCTTGCAGGCATCGATAAACTCCCTTTTTAGGAGGGAGAAGAAGGCGGGATAATTATCGTCCCGTTTAAATATGTCGTATGCCTTGGCGAGCTCGTTGTACTCGCTTAGTGAATTGATGTGCATGTGCGAGACTCCTTTCGAAATAGAATTGTACAACGACTGTTGTAGAAATCTACAACAAATCTTTTCTTTTTCTATGGGAGAATGATGATTGGAGGTAGAAATGGTGGATCGTATCAACAGGGCGACTGATTCTTTCACTTTGAGGGTTTATGCAAACTCTGAGCGAATGAGAATCCTTGCAGTATTGCGCAATATTGGCCCATGTAATGTTGGAATGATTAGCGATAAGATTGGGCTTGCTCCGGGAAGCGTGAGTTATCACCTTAAGAGGTTGAGCGCCGCGGGGCTTATAACGAAGTGCGAAGGCAAAGGCGATAAACGTCAAAGCTGGTGGACCATTACCCCCCTGCCTTTAGGTCCGCTTGAAGAATTTGATGATGGAGCGGAAGTTACCGATCTGCTTGCTGTTCGAAGGGCCTCGAGCCAGTCTTATTTTGCCGCCTATTCACGATATCTCGACAAGTTTGATGACTATGATGATTGCTGGCACGGGGCTGAGCTTGGCTTCGACACCGTCCTTCATCTGAATTCTGACGAGCTATTTAGACTTGGCGAGGAGCTTGAAGCAGTTATCGAACGATGGGCAAACTCCCCCAAAGAATCAGAAGGAAAAAACAAGAAAGCCGTAGCCGTCACCCTGCGCGGCTTTCCTTGGATTCCTTAGCTTTTATATAGATTGCTGTAATTTGGATTTGGGGCGTGAACAACGAACATGCAGAATTGCGTTGACCCTGAATGTGGCAACTGGCTCTCTGTGATGGGATTTGGCTGTGTGCGGCGGGCCGCATTCGCCAGGTCGGGTTCGGGTTGCGCAGCCGGAACTACCGATTACTACACCGGTTGGCAATCTGCCGGCATCGATTGCGCATGATGGGCGGTCGACTTTACTGAGCTTTTAGGCAACGTAAGGCCGCCCGTTTTTTGTGCATGCTTGAGTTAACAGAGCGCTTACCGTGGCAGTACGCCGCGCATATGGGAGCGGGGCACACTAAGTCACGAGAAACAAAGTCTTTCTCGTGGAGGAAGTGGTCCCATGAACGCTCGAGATGTCGTTATTGCCGTCGTTGCCCTTTTGATCGGATGTCTTGGTCCGACGGCGGCGTTAGCTGCCGGCTTGCAGTCCGCTACGGGCGCCGCTCCTGTGGTTGTGGGCGCTTTGATTGCAGCGGCGCTGCTGGGAAGCGCCGGCGTGCTACTTTGTCGCGATGACGAGGACGAGGTCCCGGAGTCGCAAAACGAGCCTCAGTTTTAGCCTCGGCCTAAATGCGACAAGCCTTCGCGAACGTTGGAATCCCCGCGAAGGCTTGTCTGATTGCATTGCGCGCGTCGCGATGCGGCCAAGGCTACCAGCTGCTTTCTATTTCGCGAATCCTCTGGTAGAGCCACTCGTTTTGCGGTGCCTGGATATCGTGTTTGGCGGCCAGGCGGCAAATGGTGCCCGCGAACTCATCAACTTCGGTTTTACGCCTTGCGACGCGGTCTTGAGCCATCGAGGGCATACCGGCGGGGTCGATTCCCTCGATGAGATGCACCATCTGCGTCAGGTCTGCCTCGGTCAGCTTAACGCCCTCGGCGTTGGCGACCGCAAGCGTTTCGCGCATGGCGGAAACAAAGCAGCGACGCTGCTCGGAGCCGGGCTCCGTGGCGCTTCCGTAGGTCCCGCCGTAGGCCATGCAGGTCTGGTTGATGCCGTCGTTGAGCATGAGTTTGGCCCACATGCGGTGCGCAATGTCGCTCTCGACGGTATGGGCAATACCGCAGCGCGTGTAGAGCTCGTCAATTGCGGTGATGGTTGCGGGATCCGTACCGGCCGCCGCGCCAAAGCGGATTTCGCCAGTGTTGGTAAAGGTGAGCTCTCCGTTGAGGAACACGGCGTCCATGCCCTGGCAGATACCCAGGACGGTATGCTCCCAGCCAAAGCGCTCGGCAATCTTTTGCTCGCTCGTGATGCCGTTGCACAGCGAGGCGATGAGCGTGTTGGGTCCCACGACGCGCTCCATAGTCTTGAGTGCTTGGTCGAGACCGGTGGTCTTGACCGTCAGGATGACCAGATCGGCAGGCGTTGCCTCGCTGGCACGTACGGACGTGAGATCGCAGGGCTTGCCGTTGACGGTGAGCGCGTCGTTCGCATGACGCTCAAAACGGGCGTCATCCATGACGTATTCGACGGCGTCGTTGCCGAGCGCCCGGGCGATCACGCTGCCGTAGAGCAGGCCGACGCCGCCCTTGCCGATAAAGGCGACCTTGTTGATCTGCATGTGAATCATCTCCTCACAAAAAGGCGCCCGCGTGCGGGGCGCCTGATGGATTGTATGCCGCTGGGGTATGTAGCGTGCACCGAAGGCTGAATTTAGAAGAACAAACGCATGGGAACTTATGCTGCAGGGCAGACCGCAAAGACGCGCGCGGGATATCCAACGCCATCGCGCACCTTGGGGAAGGTGCAGAAGATGACGGCGCCTGTGGCGGGAAGCTCGTCCAGATGGTCCATGACCTCGATCTGGTAACGGTCGACCGAGAGGATGTATTGCTCGCCGGGATAGGGGTAGGCATCCTCGCGCGTGGTCACGCTCGCCGGGTCGGTGTCTGCCGGCTCGTGGCCGATGGCGCCGATGTTGCGCTCCTCCACGAGCCACTTGATGGCGTCGAGGTCCCAGCCGGGGTAGTGGGGCTGGCCGTCCCCATCTTTGTTCTCCAGGTCGGCGAGCTTGGACCAGTCGGAGCGGAAAGCGACGAAAGCGTCCTCGGGAATGCGACCGTGCTCGCCCTCCCAAGCTTCGAGATCCTCGATGGTCAGGATAAAGTCGGGGTTGGCGGCGCACTCCTCGTGCTTGTCGATCACGCAGAGCGGATGCATAAACTCGATAGGTTCGATCTCGCCAAGAGAACGGCCGTCAACATGGAAGTGGCGAGGTGCGTCGACGTGGGTGCCGTACTGCGAGGCGACTGAATACTGGAAGCAGCGCATGGACGCGAGCATGTCTTTGGGCGTGCCGGGCAGGTAGTCGAAGAGCTTGGTGGACTCAAATGGCTTAAAGCCAAACCAGTGCGGGGTGTCGCACGAGAGCGTGTGGGTGAGGTCGACCCAGCGATAATCGGTGCTTTTGAGCTGGGATGCGAGATTCCAAAGATCGAGCGCGGGCATGGGTAACTCCTTTCATCGGGCTTTTTGCTGATGCTAAAGCGGTGCCGTGACAGCTCGATTTCTGCTGCGTTACGATACGTTCTCGATTGCGATTCCACGATGTTTCGGCCGCGTGACCATTGTGTTTCGCCTTGCCGGGGCGCTGATGGCGAAGGGAGGGGCCGTGCAATACCGCGTTGACCCCAAAAGTGGTAACCGAATATCCGCTCTGGGGCTGGGGTGCATGAGGTTTCCCGGCGCGCCGGGACGCCCCGATGCGAAGACAGCTGATGCTATCATTTCCCGCGCCGTGGAGCAGGGGATAAATTACCTGGACACGGCGTACCTTTATCCCGGCAACGAGGCATGCGTGGGCGCTTCGCTTGAACGCTTGGGCCTGCGCGACCAGGTTTTGCTCGCGACCAAGCTGCCGCACGCCTCGTGCAAGTGCGCGGAGGATTTCGACCGTTTCTTTGATGAGCAGCTGCGCCGCCTGCGGACTGACCATATCGACTACTACCTCATGCACAACATCACCTCGCCCGCCCAGTGGGAACGCGTGGTGGCGCTGGGTATCGAGGATTGGATTGCGCGCCAAAAGGCTGCGGGGCGTATTCGCCAGATAGGTTTTTCGTACCACGGCAGTGCGGCGGACTTCTTCACGATGCTTGACGCGTATGACTGGGACTTTTGCCAGATCCAGTATAACTACGCTGGAGAGCACTACCAAGCGGGAACGGCGGGACTCATGGCAGCCGCCGAGCGCGGGCTCGCGGTGTTTGTGATGGAGCCGCTTTTGGGTGGACGCCTGGCGGGCAAACTGCCTCCGCGGGCCCGCGCCGTGTTCGATGACGTACGCGATCCGTATCTGAAGACGCCGGCTGCTTGGGGCCTTTCGTGGGTGTGGAACCATCCTCAAGTCACGATGCTGCTTTCGGGCATGACCGATACCGCGCAGGTGGATGAGAACGCGGCGCTGGCTGATCGTGCACTGCCGGATTCGATAACGACAGAGCAGCTCGATACCATCGCACGCGTGCTGGGAGAGTTTGAGAAATCGAATCGCGTGCCCTGTACGGGGTGCGGCTACTGCATGCCGTGCCCCAAGGGTATCAATATTCCCAGCTGCTTTGGCGCCTACAACGCGAGCTATGCGCATAGTTGGTTTACGGGGCTGTCTCAATACTTTACGGCGAGCGCGGTGCGGACGAACGAGCCCAAGCTGGTGAGCAACTGCGTCAAGTGCGGCAAATGCGCGCGTCACTGCCCGCAGCACATCGATATTCCCGAGCGTCTCGACGATGTGCGCCGACGTTTCCAGCCTGGCCCCGTAACGGCCGCACTTAAAGCCTTTTGCAAAACGCGCTCCTGATGCCCCTTTTATAACTTGCGGTGGAATAGTTCCTGTTTGCGGCAGAATAGGGGCCAAACAGGAACTATTCCACCGCAACTGAAGGGGGCTGTCGTGGGCCATCGGGATTCATGTGATGATTTGCGTGAGGTTCGTTGGGGCGTTTTGGGTGCTGGGCGCATTTCGCATCGATTCGCATCGTCGCTCAAGGAGGTGGACGGGGCACGGCTTGTGGCTGCCGCCGGTCGCACTCCTTTGCATGTTGAGGAGTTTTGCAGGGCGTTTTCGATTGATGCCGCGCACAGTTATGCCACGGCTGACGATAACGGCGATGCGGCTTATGATGCGCTGATTGCCGACCCCGATGTTGACGCAATCTACTTGGCTCTTCCACATGGCATGCATGCGCATTGGGTCTGTCGGGCACTGCGCGCGGGAAAGGCCGTACTGTGCGAAAAGCCGGCCGTTTTGAGTGAGGAAGAGGCTCTCTCGATTGCCTCCGCCTCTCGCGAGCGCGGCGTGCTGTTTATGGAGGCGATGAAGAACCGGTTTTGCCCGATGCGCACTCGCGTGAAGGACTTGCTTGCGTCGGGTGAGCTTGGCCGAATTGTCTCGATTGAAAGCGTGCAAAAGCTCGATTACGGCGAGTCTCCTTCGGGCTATCTGCTCGATCCGTTGCAGGGCGGCTGTCTATATGACATGGGCTGCTATGCGGTCGGTTGGTTTGAGGATTTGCTCGCGGGCGCGTGCGAGGTTTCGTCCCGTGAAGTTCGCTGGCGTGACGTATCGGCCGGCCGCGTGGATTGGGCCGATGAGATTCATATGAGCGTCGGCGGCATACCCATTCATATGGTGTGCGACGGCAAAGCAGCATATGAAAGCCGCTTAACGATTGCCTGCGAGCGGGGCTCGTTGGAAATCGAGCGCCTTCATCGCCCCGAGCTCGCCCATGTGAAGTGCTCCGACGGACGAATGCTCGAAATAAATGCCCCGTTTGGGGTCGATGATTTCTACGGCGAAATCCAGCATGCGACCCAGCTCATCCGGGCGGGGAAACTCGAGAGCCCCGTCATGCCCCTTGCCGCCACACAGCGCTGCGCGCGCATTATCGATGCAATCCGTCTAGCCCTCTAGGACTTGGCGCTGACACGTAGGGGATCATGACGCCGGCGACCGTGGTGCTTGGTGGCCCGCATCTCTGATGCCCCTTTTATAAGTTGCGGTGGAATAGTTCCTGTTTGCGGCAGAATAGGGGCCAAACAGGAACTATTTCACCGCAACTGATGAGGGGGAGCTGGAGATGCTGACGATTGGGTGTCATCTTTCGACGACGAAGGGCTATCGGGCGATGGGGGAGACGGCGCTATCCATTGGCGCCAATACCTTTGCATTCTTTACGCGCAACCCGCGCGGCGGCAAGGCGAAAGATCTTGACATGGATGACGTGGCGGCCCTGCGCGAGCTTATGGAGCAAAACGACTTCGGCCCACTCGTGGCGCATGCCCCCTATACCTACAACCCCTGTTCTGCCAAAGAGCGGGCGCGTGAGTTTGCCTTGGAGGCAATGGCCGAGGACTTGCAGCGTCTGGAAGCACTGCCCGGCAACTACTACAACTTTCACCCCGGCGCACATGTGGGGCAGGGGACTGATGCCGGCATTCAGATGATCGTCGACACCCTGTGCCAGGTGATGTTTGAGGGCCAGCAGACGACGGTGCTGCTCGAGACCATGGCCGGCAAGGGCACCGAGGTGGGCCGCAGCTTTGAGGAGCTGGCGCTCATCATCGAGGGTGTTGCCGGCAAACGCCCCGAGCTGTCGGCCAAGCTGGGCGTTTGCCTAGACACCTGCCATGTGAGCGATGCCGGCTACGACATCATCCATGATCTGGACGGCGTACTCGACGAGTTCGACCGCGTGGTGGGTATCGATCGCTTGCATGCCGTACACATCAACGATTCGAAGAACTCTTGTGGCGCCCATAAAGATCGTCACGAGTGCATCGGCAAGGGATACCTTGGCAGTGAGGAATTTGGTGGAGGTATGCAGGTTATGCAGAATATTGTATCGAATGGCCACTTGCGTTCGCTGCCGTTTATTTTGGAGACTCCGAACGAACTTGCAGGTTATGCAGCTGAAATTAGACTATTAAGGTCATTGCAGCAGTAATGACTGTCACAAAGTAGAGTATTCCATTCACGTTATGGGTTTGTTTCAATCAGTTTTCTCATTGCAGATTCGTAATTCCGGGTGCATAATAGCCAACAGTTTTTGCAGACCTCTGAATCAAACGAGGTCACCGGAAGGAGACTCATTATGAAGCTGAAGAAGCTTGGCGCATTTGCCGCCACGGGTGCTATGGCGCTCGCCCTTGCTCTGACGGGCTGCGGTTCGTCCAACGCCACCTCTGGTTCTGATGCCGGTTCCAGCAGCTCTGACGACGCTAAGGTCGAGAAGGTCGACGGCTCCAAGGAGTACGCGCTCGTCAAGGACGGCACGCTGACCGTCGGCACCTCTGCCGAGTACGCGCCGTTTGAGTACAAGGATGACAACGGCGACTACCAGGGCTTTGACCTTGAGCTCATCAAGGCTATCGGTGACAAGCTGGGCCTGGATGTCGAGTACGTCAACAATGACTTTGACACGCTGGTTCCGGGTGTCGCTTCGGGCGCCAAGTACGACGTCTCCATCGCGGCTATCACCGACACGCCCGAGCGTGAGAAGGAAGTTACTTTCTCCGATTCCTACTACATGGACGATCAGGCTATCGTGACCAAGGTCGATAACACCGACATCACGGCCGACAACTACAGCGAGAAGCTCAACAACGCCGATGCTACCATCATCGTCCAGTCTGGCTCGACCGCCGAGTCCTTTGCCCAGGAGAACTTCCCCAAGGCCAAGATTGTCCCCTACAAGGACGCCACCGAGTGCTTCAGCGCCCTGCAGTCCGATAAGGGCGACGCCGTAGTCACCAACCGCTCCGTTGCCAGCCAGCTGACCGCCGAGCAGTTCAACACCTGCCAGACCATTAAGCAGATCAGCACCGGCGAGGAGTACGCCATCGCCATCAACCAGGGCAACACCAAGCTCAAGGACGACATCAACCAGGCCATCAAGGACCTGACCGACGACGGTACCGTTGACGCCCTCATGGCTAAGTACAACATCAAGTAAAATAGCTACTTGATTGCTCGCGGGCCCTTTCCGCTTTGGCGGAGAGGGCCTTTGCGCTTCTCTTGACGGAGAGCATTTCCGTCTCGTTTTGCCGGCAACTTCTACGATAGGAGCCACCTTGTCTCGACTGAACAAAGGGGCCGTGGAGCAGCGTTTTCCACTGCCCGCCTTGCTCCAAAAGCTATTCTGCGTCATGGCCGTGGCGCTCGCGCTGGTGTGTGTGGGGGCATATGCACCCACGACCGCCCAGGCGCTTGAGACCGCAAAGATTACCGTCCGACCCAACACCGGTTCGGGCAGCGCTGTGGTCGGCGGTACCGAGACGCGCATTACCTGGGAGGTCCAGGCCGATGCCGATGAGGAGCTGAGCGGTCTTTCGCTGACGTTTGTCGACGGCACGACGTTTGGTACCGATGACACGCGATTGACGATGCTTTCGGGCGAGGACCTCATGGATCGTACGCCCATGAAGCCCACGTGCAAGGCTGACGGCCAGACGCTCAAGATTGATTTTGGCGAGACGGCGCCTGCCGGCGGCTTTTTCCGTGTCGAGGTTTACGGCGTGACCTTCCCCGTCGAGGGCGGCGATGAGGCCTTTAGCGGCACCTACACTTTGGCCGATGGCTCGACCAAGAAGATCTCCAAGATTCCGTCGGTGGAGATCAAGGGCGTGACGGCCTTCGATAACTTCCTAGCCGACCTTAAAGAGCAGCCGTGGGTCGAGGCGTGGAACTCCAATATGTTCCTGCGCCTGTTCCTGAACCCGGTCATTTTGGTCCAGAGCCTGCCGATCGTCTTCAAGGGCTTCCTCATGTCGCTTTCGATCGTGCTTGTGGCGTTTCCGCTGGCAATTCCCTTCGGTTTCGCCCTGTCGCTCATGCGCATCTCCAAGTCGCGCATCCTGCGCTGCCTCGCCGGCATCTACGTGAATATCATTCGCGGTACGCCGGCGTTCCTGCAGATTTATATCGCGTTCTTCGGTCTGCCGTTGGCCGGCGTCAAGGTTGATGACTACGTGCTCGGCGTCATCGTCATGGCCATGAATTCGTCTGCCTATCTGTGTGAGATCTTCCGCGCCGGTATTCAATCGATCCCCAAGGGCCAAAACGAGGCTGCGCGTTCGCTGGGCATGAACGCGTTCCAGACGCTGCTCTACGTTATGATTCCGCAGACGTTCCGCAATGTTTTGCCTACGCTGACCAGCGAGTTTATCTTGCTTTACAAGGATACATCGCTGCTTGCGGCCGTGGGCGTGGTCGAGATCGTCATGAACGCCCGCACCATCGTGGCCACGACGGGCTCCATTACACCGTACGTGGTTGCCGCCCTGTTCTATCTGGTCATCACCCTGCCGCTCGCTCGCTTGGTGAGCGGTCTTGAGGCGAGGCTTTTGGGCACGACCGAGACCAAGAAGAAGCGTCCCGCCAAGAGCGCCGGACAGGTTGTCGCGACGCCTGCCGATCACATCGCCGGTCTGTAAGGAGGTCCTATCATGAGCGAAACCAATAACTCGAACGAGGTCGTCGTCAGCATCAAGAACCTCCAGAAGGCCTTTGGCGACAACGTGGTCCTGCGCGACATAGATCTGGATGTGCACAAGGGTGAGGTCGTTGTGGTCTTGGGCCC
>DBGBJN010000271.1:0-4514 GCA_048449885.1 Collinsella sp. | reverse complement strand
ACGTGGTTTGCCGGGGTAGCGCCCACGACGGCGCCAACCTCCATGCGCTTGGCCACGTAACCGGGGTGATAGAGTTCGTTGACCTGACCGGTGGCAAGGCCGATCTGGTTGCCGTAGCTGGAGTAGCCGGCGGCGGCAGTGGTCACGAGCTTGCGCTGCGGCAGCTTACCCTCGAGCGTCTCGGAAACCGGAACGGTGGGGTCACCGGCGCCGGTGACACGCATGGCCTGGTACACGTAGCTGCGGCCCGAGAGCGGGTCGCGGATGGCGCCGCCCACGCAGGTGGCGGCACCGCCGAAGGGCTCGATCTCGGTCGGGTGGTTGTGGGTCTCGTTTTTAAACAGGAACAGCCAGTCCTGGTCCTCGCCATCGACATCGACCTTTACCTTGACGGTGCAGGCGTTGATCTCCTCGGATTCGTCGACATCGGTCATGACGCCGGTCTTCTTAAGGTACTTGGCGCCGATGGTGCCCATGTCCATGAGGCAGACGGGCTTGGCGTCGCGGCCGAGTTCGTGGCGCATCTCCATGTAGCGGTCGAAGGCCTGCTGCACCACGGCGTCATCGATCGTCACGTCGTCCAGGACGGTGCCGAAGGTGGTGTGGCGGCAGTGGTCGGACCAGTAGGTGTCGATCACGCGGATCTCGGTGATGGTGGGGTTGCGGTCCTCATCGCGGAAGTACTGCTGGCAGAAGGCGATGTCCGCCTCGTCCATGGCAAGGCCGCGATCGGCGATAAAGGCGGCAAGGCCGGCCTCGTCGAGCTCGCGGAAGCCGTCGAGCACCTCGACGGGCTGGGGCTCGGGGGTCTCCATGTACAGCGTCTCGGGCAGGTCGAGCGAGGCGATGCGCGCCTCGACGGGGTTCACCACGTAGTGCTTGATGGCATCGATGGCGGCCTCGTCCAGAGCGCCCGAGATCATATAGACCTTGGCGGAGCGCACGGCGGGGCGCTCACCCTGGCTGATGAGCTGCACGCACTCGCTGGCGGAGTCGGCGCGCTGGTCAAACTGGCCAGGCAGGAATTCGACGGCAAAGACAGCGCCATCGCTTGCGGGGAGCTCGTCGTAGGTCACATCGACCTGGGGCTCGCTAAAGACGGTCGGCACGCAAGAGCGGAAAAGCTCCTCGTCGATGCCCTCGACGTCGTAGCGGTTGATGATCCTCAGGGCCTCGATGCCCTTGATGCCGAGAATTTCGGTCAGCTCGCCCTTGAGCTGCTGAGCCTCGACGTCGAACCCGGGTTTCTTCTCCACGTAGATACGAGAGACCATTGGTTCCTGCCTTCCTGATCGGTTGGGCGTACGGTACGGTATGCGGCAGCGGTCGGTTTGCGGGGTCAGCCCTGCGGTCGCCTTGAGCCACATGTTTGTAAACCTCACTATGATACGACAGCTCGCGGCGCGTTGAGGACGGCGAGGGTGCTACAGTGAAGCGCAAACAAGAGAAAGGCATCGCATGGCATTCGTTTCGCTCGCCATCATCGCGCTCGTGGCCTTTGCAAGCCCCTTCATCGCCTCGGCGATTCCCGGGAAACCCGTTCCCGAGACGGTCTTTTTGCTCGTGTTCGGCGCGGTGCTGGGACCCCATATGCTCGGCATTATCCATGTGGATGCTGAGGTCTCGCTTGTGTCCGAGCTCGGCCTGGCCTTTTTGTTCCTGCTTGCCGGCTTTGAGATCGACCCCAAGAGCATCACGGGCGTCGAGGGACGCTACGGCTTGGCGACGTGGGTCGTCACGTTTGGTATCGCCTGGCTCGCCGTGCGCTTTACCCCGTGGTTCTCGGTCAGCCATTTCGACGGTATCGCCGTGACGCTTGCCCTCACTTCGACGGCGCTCGGCACGCTCGTGCCCATCATGCGTGAGCGTTCGCTGACCGGAACGCGCGTGGGCGACTCGATTCTCGCGTATGGCACCTGGGGCGAACTTGGGCCCGTGCTTGCTATGTCGGTGCTGCTGTCTGCCCGCACCGGCATCCAAACGCTCGTAATCCTTGGCTTGTTTGCGGTGGTCTGCGTGTTGCTGGCCGTGGTCCCGAGCCGCTCCAAGCGCGTCGGCAGCCGCTTCTTTGCGTTTGTCGAGGAACGCGCCGATACCACGTCGCAGACCTTCGTGCGCCTGACGGTGCTCATCCTGGTCACGCTCGTGGCGTTCTCGGCCATCTTTGACCTCGACATCGTGTTGGGTTCTTTTGCCGCCGGCTTTGTCCTGCGCTATATCATCCCCGAGGGCAACCATACGCTCGAGACCAAGCTCGACGGCCTGGCCTACGGCTTTTTGATTCCGGTGTTCTTTACCATATCGGGCGCAAAGATCGACCTGACGGCCGTGGCGTCGCGCCCGGGCTTGCTCGCGGGCTTTATCGTGGCGTTGCTGATTATTCGTGCCGTGCCCATCCTTATCTCTATGAGCATTTGTCCCGCGACGCGCGATGTGTCGGCGTACGGTCGCATTACCGTGGCCCTGTACTGCACCACGGCCCTGCCGATCATCGTTGCCGTGACGAGCGTTGCCGTCAACGCGGGCGCGCTGTCGCAAGATATTGCGTCGGTCATGGTTGCCGCCGGTGCCATTACGGTGTTCTTGATGCCGCTGCTCGCGCAGCTCTTCTACCGCGTGGTCGACGCCGCGCCGGTCGCCGCCGTGGCAGAAGTTGCCGAGCATCCATCCGAAGCGCTCGACATCCTGCGCGCCCATCACGATTTGGCGAGCCTGCTTGCGCGCGAGCACGAGCTGCTGACATCGCATGGCCATGGTCGCGTATTCGAGGGCCTGCCTACGCTCGACACGATTGCCGAGCGTCTTTCCGCCGAGGCGGCGAGCGGCAACATCGATGCCCGCATCGTGGACGCGGCGCATCTTCTTGCCGATAAGACCTATGGAGACGAGGTTGACCTGTCCGAGCTGACTCCGCGTGAGCGCCGCCGCCTGGAGCGCGCCAAGCTCGCCGTGCACGAATACCGCCGCCGCATGCTGGAGCTCTACGCGCGCGATGAAGCCCAGGACGACGACGGCAAGTAGCAAGGAATGTCGGGATACGGGTTCCGTCCAAATAATAGAAGGCGCGCTGCCTGCGGTTGATGCAGGCAGCGCGCCTTTTGCGTTGAGCTTCGTTGAGGTTCGAAGTAGTGGACTAGTTGGCCATAACGCCTTCGGTCCAGGCCTCGACGTCCTCGATGCGCAGGACGTTGGCGACCTCGGCCACGCAGTCGACGCTGGCAAGCTCGGCGGCGGCAGCCTGGACGTCCTTCTCGAGTGCGCGGTGCGTCAGGAAGATGACCGAGCAGGCATCGCTGACGCCCGACTTGCCGTCCTCGACCTGGTTGATGAGCGAGATCGAGATGTTGTGCTTGGCAAAGATGTCGACCGTCTCGGACAGGGCGCCCACGCGGTCGGCGACCTTCAGGCGCACATAGTACTTGGTCTGGAGCTCGTCCATGGGCTTAAAGGCGAGGTTGTGGCCATAGGGCTCAATCTCGGGCAGCGGAGCCACGCCGCGGCTGATCTGCTCGGAGAGCGACAGGATGTCGCCCACGACGGCGCTTGCGGTGGGGAAGGAGCCTGCGCCGGCACCGTAGAACATGGTCTCGCCCACGGCGTCGCCTACCACGTAGACAGCGTTCATGGCGCCGTTGACCTTGGCAAGCATGTGGTCGGCGGGGATCAGCGTGGGATGCACGCGGACGTCGACGCCGGCGTCGGTATTGCGGGCGATGCCGAGCAGCTTAATGGTGTAGCCGAGCTCGCGGGCCTGGGCGATGTCCTCGGCGCCGATGGTACGGATACCCTGCTGGTACACATCATCGGTGGTCACGCGGGTGCCAAAGCCGATGGAGGCGAGGATTGCCGTCTTGCTGGCGGCGTCGAAGCCGTCGACGTCGGCGGACGGGTCGGCCTCGGCGTAGCCCTTGGCCTGGGCGTCGGCGAGCACGTCGGCGTAATCGGCGCCCTCGGCGTCCATGCGCGACAAGATGTAGTTGGTGGTGCCGTTGAGAATGCCGGCGATGGTCAGGATCTTGTTGCCCACCAAGTCGTGCTCGAGCGTGCTCACGATGGGGATGCCGCCGCCGCAGCTGGCCTCGCACTTAATCTGCACGCCGCACGCGCGCGCCTTCTCGGCAAGCGTCTCGACGTGACGGCCCAGCAGGGCCTTGTTGGCAGAGACGACGTGCTTGCCGTGCTCAAAGGCAGTGGTGAAGATTTCGGTTGCGGGATGCTCGCCACCGATCAGCTCGACGACGATGTCGACGGCGGGGTCGGTGACGACATCGTGCCAGTCGCTCGTAAAGGCCTCGCGCTCAATGCCTGCTGCCTCGGCCTGCTCCCAAGCAAGCGCGCAGGCGCGGGTCAGCTTAAGGTCGATGCCGTAGGCTGCCAGGTACTCATCGTGGTGGCTCTTGATCAGACGGGCCACGCCGCCGCCGACGGTTCCCAGACCGATGAGGCCGACGTTCACGGTGCGCAGGGGTTCGCTCATAGATAGCTCCTTCGTGCATCTTATGGATGGATTAACC
>DBGBJN010000270.1:0-8497 GCA_048449885.1 Collinsella sp. | reverse complement strand
CGACCGCATGGCCGCCGCGGCAACAAGACTCAGTATACCCGGGGGAGCACCCATGGAATCGTTGTACCGAAAGTATCGCCCGCTCACCTTCGACTCCGTGGTGGGCCAGCAGCATATCGTCTCGACGCTCGAGCACGCCATTACCGAGGGGCGCCTGTCCCACGCGTACCTGTTCTGCGGACCGCGCGGCACGGGCAAGACCACCATGGCGCGCATTTTGGCCAAGGCGCTGCTGTGCCGCAATGCCGAGGCGGCGCGCGCCGAGGGTGCGAGCGGCTGCATGCCCGATGGCACCTGCGAGGAGTGCGAGCTCATCGCCGAAGGCAACCACCCCGATGTCTACGAGCTCGATGCCGCAAGCCGTACCGGCGTAGACAACGTGCGCGAGGAGATCATCAACTCCGTTAACTTTGCCCCGGTGCGTGGCAAGTACAAGATCTATATCATCGACGAGGTTCACATGCTCACGACGGCGGCGTTTAACGCGCTGCTCAAGACGCTCGAGGAGCCGCCGGCGCACGTGATCTTTGTGCTGTGCACCACCGACCCGCAAAAGATTCTGGAGACCATCCTTTCGCGCTGTCAGCGCTTCGATTTCCACCGCATCGGTAACGAGGATATCGAGCGCCGCCTGGCATACGTGTGCGAGCAGGAGGGCTTCGACTACGACGACGAGGCGCTTGCCATCGTGGCGCGCCATGCCAAGGGCGGCATGCGCGATGCGCTCTCCACGCTGGAGCAGCTGAGCGTCTTCGGCAACGGCACCGTGCATGCGGACGATGCCCGCTCACTTTTGGGCGAAGTTTCGGACCAGATTCTGGGAGAGTTTACGCGCGCCATTGCCGATCGTGATGTCGCCGAGCTCTATGGGCTTATTCGCGCGCAGGTCGAGGAAGGTAACGATCTGCTGGAACTGACGCGCGACCTGGTGGCGCACGTGCGCGACGTGTATGTTGCCTGCGTTGCCGGTGCCCGTGCTGAGTTGTTTGAGGGCGGTGTCGAGCAGGCCGAGGCGCTTGCAGCCGAGGCCGCTGCCTTTGGCGAGCATCCTGCCGATCGTCTGGCTCGCGTGCTGACGGTGCTCGACGATGCCGCCTTGGAGATGAGGGGTGCGAGCGACGTGCGCCTGGTGCTCGAGATCGCCTGCACGCGCCTGACGCGTCCCGAGGCCGATTTAACGATTGAGGCATTGGCCGAGCGCGTGGCTCGCTTGGAGGCCATGGTTGCCAACGCCGCCGTTCCGGCGAGCGTGGCTGCTGCTCGAGCGAGTGCGCCTGCTGCATCCGCACCCGCTGTCCAGCAGCCGACGCTGATCTCGGGTGCCCGAGCTGCTACTCCTGCGGCGACCGCCGCCCCCGCTGCTACGTCTGCGCATCAGGGTGGCATGCCTTGGGACCGCGGCGCTGCTGTTCCGGCTGCCCAGCCTGCGCCCAAGTCCGCGGCTCCGGCTCCCACGCCCAAACCTGTAACGCCTGCACCTCAACCCGTTGCGGCTCCGGCTCCCGCGCCCACTGCATCGACCGTGCCGGCGTCCAAGCCCAACAACGCCGCCCAGGTTGCCGCCGCCGGTGCTGCCGAGACCCCCGCGGTCGAGGACGCCGGCGAGCTCCAGCGCAAATGGGCCGAGGTCGTCGAGCGCGTCAAGGCTCGTCAGGCTTCCTATGCAGGCCTTTTGCTCAACGCCCGCGCCACGGCCGACGACGGCTCCAAGCTCACGGTCTCGTTCCCCGCGGGCTCGACCTTTGCCATCAAGATGCTCGGTCGCGCCGACACGCAATCGGTGGTCCTGCCGACGGTCTGCGCGGTCTTCGGCCGTCGCACCGTCGACTACGTCCTGGATGGAGGTGGCACGCCGGCTCCTCAACATGAGGAGCATTCTCCATCTGCACGGGCTGCGGTATCTGCGGACCCGCAACCCGTGTCCTCGGCGGCCCCTGTATCCTCGAGCGCCAGCGCTCCGCAGCAGCAAGCGACGCCGGTGATGGCACCGACCCCGTCGGCGCCTAAGCCCGCCACGCCCAAATCTGCTGCTCCGGCACCCGCGCCCAAGTCATCCGACCTGGCTAAGGCCCCCTGGCTGCGCTCCGACAACCCTGCCGGCGCTCCTGCCACGGGCAAGCTCCCGACCGAGCCCGCGCCCCGTGCGCCCGAGCGCGCGTCCGCTCCCATGGCTCAGCCTGCCGCGTCGTCTGCGCCGTGGGAATCCGAGCAGGTTCCCTACGACGATGCCATGGTCGGCGGTTTTGCTGCCGATGCCGGCGGGGACGATCTGCCGCCGTTCGACGTGCCGGGTGCGGCGTCCGCGCCCAAGCCCGCTGCAGCTGCCCCCAAAGAGGAGGACGCCCCCGCTGCCCCTTGGGAGTCCAACCCAGGCGCGGGCAGCCCCTTCGGCCATCAGGGCGCAGCCCCGAGCATCCCGCAGACCGAGGACGAGGCCAAAGCCCTCATCCGCAGCGTCTTCGGCCAGGCCACCATCTTCAAGCCGGTGGAGTAGCTGCGCGGGCGGGCATACTGCTCAAGAAGAGAACTCTTTGTCCGGGCGCATCTGTATTTCGGACATGTGTAATGTGGTGCCGCGTATATCGCATTCGAGTAGACAGGTACGTGACGGTCGGCCTAGGATGCTGAGGTCGATACGATACGTTGCATGGCTGTCCGCGTACTCGACTTGCTCGGCGCTGACGGTTGCTCCGATTGTCGAGAAAACGCCTAGTTCGGCATCGACAATCTTGGAGTTCTTTATCTTGACCTTGAACTCTTGGTAGAGGGATGGGCTGTTGTAGTAAACGGTTCGGGTTCCGTCGGTGCACTCATCGGTCGCTTCCCATTTGACGACGGGCTGGCCCGAGCTGGCTATTAGCAGTTCTGCTCCAAAGGATATAGCATGGGTGATGGCAACCAACAATGCCCAGCCGACAAAGAGATAGAGAACAAAATATGCAGCGGGGTGTTTTGAGCGGATGTTTTGGAGCGCGTCGGGGGCATTCATGGGGTACCTCCAAATTGCTATCTATGGCAATCAAATTATACCCCACCGTCATGAGCGCCACCTCGAGTGGTGGCTCGGCATTTAGCCATTTAGTGGTACGCATTAAATGTCGGATTCCGGCTCTACAAGATTTAGCTTTCAATCTTATGCAGATGCGAATTATGCAACTTTGCATAATCATTGGGTGCGGTCTGCACTCAGGACATGTATATCGACTGAGGGAGCGTGTCCGCCCCGCTTGCTTGCCCCGCGCCGTGGTACGATTTTTGAGTTTGAAAGTCCCGCCGCGCTCCGGCTGCCCTTGCAGCTTGGCGTGCGGCCGCACGTAAAGGAGCCATTATGGCCGGTATGAACATGCAGCAGATGATGAAGCAGGCCCGCAAGATGCAGGAGCAGCTTGCCGCCGCGCAGGAGAACCTCAAGTCCCAGACCGTCGACGCCTCTGCCGGCGGCGGTATGGTCAAGGTGACCGTTAACGGCGAGATGGAGCTCGTCAACCTCACCATCGATCCCGATGCCCTCGATCCCGAGGATGTCGATATGCTGCAGGACATGATCATGGCTGCTGTCAACGAGGCCGTCCGCGGCGTCAACGAACTCGCCAACAAGCAGATGGGCGCCATCACCGGCGGCCTCAACATCCCGGGCATGCCGTTCTAAGACACGCATATATATGAGCGCGAATCACAGTCTGCAAAAATTGCTCGATGAGCTGGGTCGTCTGCCGGGCATTGGTCCCAAGTCGGCCCAGCGCATCGCCTATTACCTGCTCGAGGCCGATGCCGAGGAGGCCCGCCGCCTGGCCGAGGCCATCCTGGAGGTCAAGCAGGAGGTCCACTTTTGCAGCCGTTGCTTTAACTACGCCACGGCCGACGAGTGCTCCATCTGCCAGGACCCGATGCGCGATACCACTCGCATTTGCGTGGTGGGCGAGCCTCGCGACGTCCAGGCAATCGAGCGCACGGGCAGCTACCATGGCCTGTACCATGTGCTGGGCGGCGTGATCAGCCCCATGGACAAGATCGGCCCCGAGCAACTGCATATCCGCGAGCTGCTGGCGCGCCTGGGCCACGAGGACATCCACGAGGTCATTATCGCCACCAACCCCAACATTGAGGGCGAGACCACGGCGAGCTACCTGGCTCGCACCATCAAGCCATTGGGTGTTGAGGTGTCGCGTCTTGCGAGCGGCCTTCCCGTGGGCGGCGACTTGGAATATGCCGACGAGCTTACGCTTGGCCGCGCTATCGAGGCCCGCCGCGCGATCTAGGCGGCGTCAGCTCCGCGGCACGTCCCGTCGGCCTGCCGCACGGTGCGCTCATAATTGGGAGCGCGTCCATGCATTTGTTGCGCAACAAACCTGCTTTTCATCCGCTTATCGCGTGGATGGGTCCGCCCGCACCTCGTATTTGCCCATTCGTTGCGCAACCTTTTAGGTTCGCTGATACACTCAAATGTGGATATGAAAGAATGCGCCGCTTTTACGCGGCGTGTTTTTGTTGAAGGAGAACGCATGCGGCCCGGGGGCACTCAGACAAAGCATGGCGCTGTGGTGCGCATGCGACGCCGGCTGGGCCTGGCGCCACGGGCATGCGTGCTGCTTTCCTGCTCGCTGGCGCTGGTCATAGCCGGTGTTTCGGCTTATGGCATGACGGTGCCGTCCATGGTGCAGGCGCATGCTGCGCGTGAGCTGCATATTGGGCGCAAGGCCAAAAGCGACTTGGGAACGACAGCCGGATATACGTGGGCGAGTGTGGTCTCGCACGTTGTGTTCGGTGGCGACGATGCGGACAGTCCCGAAACATCGGACAACGAGGTTACGCTGGCAAACGGCAAGACCATCGTGCTCACCAACACCAAGATCATCACGAAGCTTTCCAACAACAGTGTGGCATCCGTCATAAATAAGGCCGAGCAGCAGAAGGGGCAGGACGCCCAACAGACAGGCAAGCCCGGCGGTTCGGGTTCGTCTGGCTCCAGCTCCGATTCGTCGGGCGGCGGTTCCGGTTCGGGCTCCGCCTCTGGCGGTGGATCTTCGGGTGATGGCTCGACGGACGGCGGTACCGGCGGGGACGCGGGCTCGGGTGGCCTCTCGGCTGCCGAGGAGGAGAGTATTCACAGCTGGCTCGTGACCAAATACAACATGCTCGATGGCTATGTCGCCCGCGCCAATAGCGTGGTTTCGATCTATAACGCCACGGGCGATACCGGACCGTGCGACACCCTGGCGAATGACATGTTTGTTATCCGTGCCGAGTTCGGTCGACAAAGGTTCTCGACCAAATCTAAGTGGTATCGGCAGTACGCTAATCTGTGGGGCTGCTACACCAACCTGTGCCAATGGGTTGGGCACTACGGCGACGACGACGTCGCGCTCAACAACTTCAATACCAACGTGGCGGCGATCGCCCTATGACGAACGACCTCGCTTCTACGGCAGCCCAGTCGCCCAACCGTGATCTCATGGTGGGCCTGCGCCTGGCGCGCGTCGACGGGTTTGAGCCGGCCGTCGCCCTGGGCACGGACGAGCTTCCCGCCTACCTGCGCCGTTTTACGATGCTGTTCGCCGACGACGCCACCATGCGCCGTGGCGGTATCGGCCGCGTGACGCGTGCCGTAAACGCGCAGGGCGAGGCCGTGGCACTCAAGCAGCTCATCTTGCCAACGCGCGACGAATTTGATGACGATATCGCCCACGAGGCGCTGGTCACCAAGTTCAAAGCGGCGTTTCGCGAGGAATATGAATGCCATCGTGCCCTTTCGGGCCTTAAGGGCTTTCCCCGCTTATATGGGTGGGGCGAGGTCGACGGCGTGCCCGCGATTGTCATGGAGTGGGTCGAGGGCGAGACGCTCGCCCGCCTGCGCTCGCGCTTTGCCGTGGACGATGCCGGGCGTCTGTCGCCGCTCGTGGCGGCGCGCCTGGGTCGCGACCTGTTCGATCTGCTCTGCCGCATGAGCTTGGTAGGCGAGGGGTTCGTCCATCGCGATATCTCGCCCGCTAATATTATGGTGCGCACGGCGCGTCTGCCGCTCGATCGACAGCTTGCCGAGGGCACCTTCGACCTGTGCTTGATCGATTTTGGCTCGTCGCTGGCGCTCGAGCCCGCCTCTGCGGTGGCCGGTACCGGCGGCAAGGCGTCGTTTACGGAGCGCTATGCCACGCTGCGCCGTGCGACGGTTGCCTACGCCCCGCCCGAGATGCTCACCGATGACATTCCCGACTTACGCACGCTCCGCATGTCGCCGGCAATCGATGTATATGCTGCAGCGAGCACGGTCTACGAGCTCATTGCCGGTGTCGCGCCGTACGAAGTAGCGCCGGGTGCATCGGGTACTTCGGGCTCGCGCAAAAAGACGCGCGATATCGCCAGCCCTTATCGCCTCAAGATGGATACGCTGCCCGACTATCCCGTCGGCGCCCACGCGCCCGGCTGCGACTTGACGCAGCTGCTGCGACGCGAGCCCGATGTGGCACTTGCCGCGGCCGAACAGGCTCAGCAGCTGGGGCTCGATCCAAATTCCGAGGATCTGCGCGATGCGCTGGAGTTTGTCGACGCTCAGCTGTTCGATGTGGTGATGGCCTGCCTGTCCTGCCATCAGGAAGATCGTCCCGAGCCGGCTGCGGTGGAGGCGGCGCTCTCGGCATTTTGCGACCACTATGCGCAAAATGTTGCCCGCTCGCTTCGCGCCGAGCCGCTCATGCCGTGCCCGATGGAGGTATCGGGGCACACAGTCCGGCGTGCGGCGATGGTTGGTGCGACGGCGGTATGCGGCGTGCTTTGGGCTGTGGTCGTGGTATCAGCGGCGCTGTTGGCGTCGGGCGCCCATGTGACGCTCGCCGCGGGGCCTCTTATGTGGTCCGGAAAGTTGCCAGGCATCGTCGCTGTGCTGGCGTTGGCACTGCCGGGCATGGCGGGCATCGCTGCCGGGGCCTTGGCGCGCGACCGCCGTGCGGGATTCCTGCAGGGCGTGTTGGCCCTTTCCGCCTGCGAGGTTCCGGCTCTGGTCGCACTCGCATGTGCCGTGTTTTCCCAGCATGCCGTGGCGGGCGGCCTGGTGGCCGCCATAATTGCAACCTATGCGCTTACGTGGTTTTTGCTGGCGATGGGGTTTGCCTTTGAGCTTCCCGTCGTGTCAGCACGACGTGCGAAAATTCCCATGGCGACGCCGCTTGCCGGCGGAGCCGCGGCTGTCCGCGCCTTTGGCGGGCCGACCGAAGTATCCGACACGATCTCTGCGACCAAGGAGGGCTAAGCCATGGCTTCTCAAGCTGAGCTCACCCCGTGCGGGGCAATGTTTGACATCTTTAAGCGCGCAGCGCACCTGAGCCATATCGAACTGTGCGGCCTGGTGCTCTCGAGCCGCCCGCTCGCCGACGGCCGTAGTCCGCAGAGTCGTGCCGCCGATCGTTCCTGGGTTTCGCGCTTCATCGTGCGCGCGCCGGTCGGCACGCTGCAGGAACGTTATTTTGCCGATTACGGCACCTCGGCCGCGCGCATTATGTCGCAGCTGGCCCTGCGCCGTCGCAATCCCATGGACGCCGCGGCCGTGACCAATATGGTGTGCGGCCCCGCTGGCGAGCCCATGGTGCGGGCACTCGAGGAATGCCATCAGGACACGAATCTCTATCACAATGCGCTCGAGCGCCTGTCGCAGGCGGCTGAACTCATGCCCGCCGAGCGCGCCGAGGCCATCCTGGTGCTGTTTGTCGCCGTGGGTTGCTCGGCAGATGTCCGCTCGTCGGTGACCTATGCCATCGACTACGCTCATGCGACCTGTGGCGGCGCCACGTCGACGCCACGCTCGCTGAGCACATCTTCGGTCGCGGGCGAGCACGAGGTCGCGCCGGCGCATCCGCTGGGACTGCTGCGCGTGCAAAACGGCTACGTGGTGAGCGCCCCGCGCTGGATTCAGCCGAGTGAGGAGGGCGTCGAGATCGGCGCGCTGGCAACGGGGGAGGGCGACATCACCGATGTCGGTGACGACGTCTCGGCCTGCCATGCCCATATCTGGTGCGACGATTCTGGCACATGGTTTGTCGAGGACCTGTCGTCCACGAACGGCACCGTGGTGGTAAACGGGGCCACGAGCGTGTGTATTCAAGTAGAGCCCGGCCGCTCCGCCCGGCTCAGCCCCGGCGACGAGCTCAAACTCGGCGAATCCACCACCTATGCCATCCTCCTCGGCGCCCTCTAGCTCATCCCCCCCCATGAGTTGCGGTGAAATAGGGACTGATTAAGGCCGTTAACAGCAAAAACAGTCCCTATTTCACCGCAACTGCTGTGGGGTTCCAGGGGACTGTGCCCGTCGGTGCCGGGCGCACAATAGTCACCCGAGGTAAACCTTTACCGCCCACCTATATTTGCCGAAATATGGCCTGACGGCGGGGTACAATAAACCCGCATGCGGATTTCCGTTGCGGGCGCTTCCCATCGCCGGGGCGTGCCCGGGAGCATCCGACATGCGGCCTTTGCGGCGCTCGGTCATGTGCAAGACGGGTAGCTGGGC